>CAYTQR010000010.1:0-27516 GCA_964440045.1 uncultured Planctomycetaceae bacterium
GAGTTTTACTAATACTATTTCACTTGGCGAGCCGAGTCTCATTCTTGGTCCCCATGTTCCAGCCCCTGAAGTTACATAAAGATAAGAGTCGTTCTGTTTGTAAAGGCCATATACATATTTGATGAATAATCTAACGACGTAATTAAAGGGGAATATCTGGCCAGCGTGGGTATGCCCCGAAAGTGTCAGATCCACATTTGCCTTGGAAAGTATTTCTAAATCTACAGGCCGATGAGACATAAGAATACAAAATTTCGATTCATCGATATCCATTCCTGCCAAGATACCGTCAAGGATTATTGGGTCGGTATCATCATCAATGCCTATAATCTGTACTTTGCTGCAATTTAGCAGTCGGTCGTGGAGAACGTTAACGTTTAATGCGGCCAGGTATTCCGTGATTCCGCCGGGGCCCGAATATCTTTCGTGGTTGCCGGTGACGAATAGAACGGTAGCTTTTAAGTCTTTTAGAGCCTTCAGGCCGTCGCGGGTGTTTGGAATAAAATCCTCTATGAGGTCGCCGGTAATGAGTACGATGTCAGGGTTTAAATCATTTGTTTTTTTGATTATTTTTTTGAAGAACTTTTCACTCACACAGCCGAGATGAACATCGGAAATCTGGACGATATTACAATCTACATTGGCATCGAATGTAAGTGTTTTAACTCTTAATATCTGAGCGTTAATCAATGAATACAGGGTCGCGAGGCCGGCAATTATCAATATGGCAGTGCCTGCGGCAGCAGGGCGGGTTTTAATAAATAATCTTACTATTTCGTAAATAATCAAAGTTGAAAACAACAGCCAGAGAAAACCAAGCCAGGTGTTGGTTATTATATACACGATACTGCTGAATAAAGTGCCCACGGAAGAGTGGAAAATTATGCCTGCGATGAAAGAGCCTGTGCAGATAACAACTAATATACCGAAAAGAATCCTTCTTTTTATGCTAAATAGGCCGAAGAGCCTGAAAAGGACATAGAAGTTAATCACGAATGACAAACTCAGGATAATAGTCAGGAATTTTGACATTTACAGCCTTACTGTGATACTATTATTAATAAATGCGAGCGAGAGGAGTCGAACCTCCACGTCCCTAAGGACACAAGGACCTAAACCTTGCGCGTATGCCAGTTCCGCCACGCTCGCATAACGAAAATCAAAAATTAAAAGTAAAAAATCAAAACTTGTCCCCGCGAAGGCGGGGATTGAGGATTCGGCCTTCGGCCGAGGTTGTTTTTATTTTTCTTTTTTCTGCGAAATCTGTTCGATTTTCTTTTCAGCTTTCTGCAGGATACCTCGACAGTGCTTTATGAGTTCCATCCCCTGTTCATATTGATCCAAACTCTGTTCGAGCGAAATCCGGCCGTTCTCAACCTTGCCTACGATATCGGTAAGTTTTTTTATCGCCTGCTCAAACGAAAGCTTGCTTATCTCGTTATTCTCTTTCTTTTCAGCCATCGACATATCCCTACTTAACAAAGCCAAGCTTGTCGGGCAGCCACATTGATATTTGAGGAAGGAAGGTACAAAGCAGAAGCGTAAGTATCATAGCTACAAAGAAGGGCAGAATATGCTTCATTACTTTTGTTACAGAGGTATTAGCTATGCTGCAGCCGAGGAAAAGGCACGTTCCTACCGGCGGAGTGCACAGTCCGATGCACAGATTCATTATGATAATAATACCAAAATGCAGCGGGTGTATACCGAGCTTCGCGACGATAGGCAAAAAGATCGGGGTGAATATCAGAACAGCAGGGGTCATATCCATAAACGTTCCGACGACCAGCAGGATAGCGTTAATCATAAGTAAAAGGAGGACTTTGTTGCTTGTAGTGCTCATCAGGGCAGCACTGATACTTTGCGGGACGTTTTCCGAAGCGAGAACCCAGGACATTGCCATACTTGTTCCTATGAGCAGGAAAACGACCGATGTGGTAACGCCGCACTGAAGGAGAATTTTCGGCATGTCCTTGATTTTGACTTCCCGGTACACAACAACGGCCAAGATTAATGCATAGAGAACGGCAATTGCCGATGCCTCTGTCGGAGTAAACCATCCGGCAAGAATACCGCCGATGACAATAATCACCAGCATCATAGGCGGAATAGCTTGAAGGAAACGTATCAGTCCTTCTTTAAAAGCAAAGGTTTCTCCTTTGCCGTAGTTGTGAGCGATGGATATACAGGCGCTGACAAGAATAAGCGCCAGTCCCATCAGAAAGCCCGGCAAAAATCCTGCCATAAACATAGCGGCAATGGAAACGGAGCCGCCGGTAGCCAGAGAATAGACAATCATAACGTTGCTCGGCGGTATCAGTAGGCCTGTTGTCGCGCCTGTTATAGTCACCGCAGCGTTGAAGTCCCGGTCGTAACCCATTTTGTTCATTAGCGGAACCATAAAGCCCCCAACCGCGGATACCGCTGCCGTTGCCGAGCCTGATATCGCGCCGAAGAGCATACAGGTTAAAACATTTACGAAAGCCAGCCCGCCGCGGAATCGGCCTACAAGCACATTGGCAAAATCAATGAGCCTTCGAGCAATGCCGCCATGTCCCATCAGCAGACCCGATAGGATGAAAAACGGTATTGCCAGCAGCGCAAAGCTGTCAATACCGGTAGCTACCTTGTGCGCAACAGCTACAAATGCCGGCAAATCTCCCATGGCCAAAAACGCCAGAACCGTTGAGATGCCCATGCAAAATGCCACCGGCACATTTAAGAGAAGCAATATAATGAAACTTACAACCAGGACTAATACAGGTAAGCTCACTACGAGTATCCTTTCAAATTTTTGATTCGGTATATTTACCGCTTACTATTTCCAGCCGTTAGTCGACTCCTTCTTCTACGCCGGTCAAGTGCTCCTGTGGAATGGGCATGCCTTTAAATAATGCAGCCAATCTTTCGACCAGCCCGATCACAGAATACAGCACAAGGAAAAATCCGCTTATTGGTACTGCAAGATATACATATCCGATTTTGACACCCAATGCCGGCGATACCTGTTCCAACTGCAGCGTGCTTATGACAAGGTCCATCCCGCCGAGAATCATAACACAGAACGAAAAGACGGATATGCAGAGGAAGACGAAAATTTCCGTATAAAGTCTTTTCATTGCGGACAGTTTGCCCACGAAGTAATCAATGCCCAGATGGGCGCCGCGATTCAGCGCGACTGCAGCTCCAAGCAGTGAGACCCAGATGAGCATAAACACCGCCAGTTCTTCAGACCATGTGCTTGGATCTTTCAGAATAAAACGTGTGAAGACCTGCCACAGTACATCCACTACAAGCACCGCTACAGCTATCATAATCAGTACTTCAAGTGAACGATCTAATACTTTTTTTATTGATTTGAACACTGTTATTGTACCTCCTGTATCCGCTTAATTAATTCACCAATCTCGGTGTCTTCAAATTCGTCCCATACGCTTCTAACAGAATCCTGGAACGGTTTTTTATCCGGATATATAACTTTAACTCCCGCATCCTGTACTGTTTTCATGTCTTTTTCTACGGCCTCTGCCCAAATCTTGCGCTGGTATTCGACCGACTCATCCACAGCTTCCTGCAGTATCCGCTTAAATTCAGGCGAAAGATTTTCCCATACCTTTGTACTAATCACCAGCATATCAGGCGGCATCGTGTGTTCGTCCATCGTGTAGAATTTGCACACTTCATAGTGCCGGGACGTGCGAAACGACGGCGGGTTATTTTCCGCTGCATCTACGACACCCTGGTCGAGCGAGGTATAAAGTTCGCCCCACGCGATTGGTGTAGGCGAGCCGCCCATAGCTTCAACCATTTTCATTGACATAATGCTGTTTTGTACGCGGACTTTCAATCCTTCCAGGTCGGCTGGGGAATGAACTTCCTTTTTAGTATAAAAACTCCTGGACCCTGCGTCATAGTAGCACAAGCCTCTAAGCCCCTTGCTCTGACCGGCCACGAGAAGTTCCTTACCAATAGGCCCTTTTAATATCTTCCATGCGTGTTCGCTGCTTCTAAACAAATATGGAATACCGAATACTTTCATTCGCGGCACAAATCCTTCCATCGGTGCCGTAGAGGTTTTGGTCATTGCCAGATAGCCTAACTGCAGCGCCTCTATGCTTTCCTCTTCGTTACCAAGCTGTTCGTTCGGAAAGATTTCAACCTTTATCCGGCCGCCTGATTTTTCGCTGGCTCTTTCGCCCATATACACCATCGCCTTGTGTACCGGGTGAGTAATGTCAAGACTGTGAGCCAGCTTCAATACTGTTTGGGCTGAGCTGGAATCTTCCTTTTTGCAGCCGGCAGAAATTACCAGGGCCAGACATACACAGAACCAAAGCAATTTAGCTTTATTCTTCATTACAATTCGTCCTTGTATCTTTAATGCTACTGTCCTATTTTTTTCTTCTCGATCTTCAAATCAGCCGTAGAGACCAACTTGCCGTTTATTTTTACATTCTCCAAAACCAGGTTTTCAACATTCACAATTATATTAGGATTTTGATTATTATCAAGTACGCAATTTTTCAGGCGGACATCTCTTATCGGTGCATCATAAAGGCCTCTGAGCCACAATGCATGCTTACTTTTCTTGCTGGTGATATTCTCTAAATTAACATTCCTGACTTGTGGCTTATAATTACCTTGTTCGATATCGCTGTAGAAGAAATCGACCTTCAGCACAGCTTCTTTTACCTGGCCGACCTCGATATTCCTTACGTAAACATTCTCTATAAAACCGCCGCGTACCGAGTTGGTTTTAAGTCTTATTGCCCGGTCCAGATTCGGACTGTCCATTACGCAGTTTTCTGCGAAGACATTGCGTGTGCCTCCTGTCATTTCACTTCCAACGACTACTCCGCCGTGCCCGTCTTTCATATGGCATTCCTGAATGATAATGTTCTCACTGGGAACGTTCACTCGCCTGGCATCGTTGTTCCTGCCTGCCTTTATAGCGATGCAATCATCTCCTGTATTGAAGGAGCATCCTTTAATGAGAACGTCTTTACATGATTCAGGATTACATCCATCATTGTTAGGTCCGGGGCCTGTTACCGTTACATTTCTTACGGTAATATTCTTTGAAAGCACAGGATGAATATGCCAGAAAGGACCGTCCTTAATTGTTACCCCTTCTATGAGAATATTTTTGCATTTGTAAGGCTCAATCATAGTCGGCCTTAATTTCCCACCGCCGAAAAGTCTCTTCTCAACCGGCACACCTTTTGCGCCATATTCAAACAATCGTTTGCGGTCCTCTCTTTGACTGCCGGGCCCTCTCTTCCACACCCACCATTTCCTGCCTTGCCCGTCAAGAGTACCCTCGCCTGTTATAGCAATGTTTTCCTGCTCATAGGCATAGACTAATGGCGAATAATTCATACATTCGACACCTTCCCATCGTGTATATACGGCAGGCAGATAATCTTTGGGATTGTCTGAAAATTTGATAACAGCATCTTTTGCAACGTAAAGATTAACATTGCTTTTAAGATGAATCGCGCCGGTCAAAAATGAACCTGCCGGCGTTACTACCCGTCCGCCGCCGGCTTTATTAGCGGCTTCTATCGCTTTTTTGAAAGCTTCGGTGCAATCTGTTTTTCCATCGCCGATGGCGCCGTAATCGATGATATTAAAATCCTTATCTGGGAATGTGGGCGGAACAATCCTTTTCAAAATCTCAGGAACTTCTTCCCACCCGGCAATTGCATTGCTGACAGGTCCTGCCAGTAGAATAAAACAGACAAATACAGACAGGATTGCATTTAATGCTCTTAAACTTTTTGGATTTCTTTCTTCCATTCGGTTGCTCCTATTTAGATGAGGTTGATTTTAGTGGCAGATATTCTACTTTTTTGTGACTTTACTTTCAATCATATTATCGTTTTTCAGCTCTGTCGTTACCAAATCGCCGATATTGATATCTGCAGGGCCTCTAACGACTTGTCCGGTAGCAGCGTTTTTTGTAATGCTGTAGCCGCGGTTGAGTACGCTTTTTGGACTGCAGGTTGATAGTTTACCTGCCTGTGTTTCGAGTTGTACTTTGGCATTGGATAAAATTTGGCTGATTTTCTCAGCCATTTTGCTGTGCATGTTATTTAATGCGATTTTCCTGTCCGCCAAAAGACGGTGCGGTTCTATTCGCAGAATCTTTTCAAAAAATTCGCTCAATATGTTTTTAGCCGTAGAGAAGGTATCTTTCATATAATCGGAAATAGTGAAACTTAATTCATCAACTCTCTGCTGACTCACCTGTATCGTCCAGCGGAGTTTATCTGTCAAATTTTGGTAAAGGTAATCTATTTTTCCCTGCACTTCTTTAATGTCCGGCACAGCTATCATTCCCGCCTTTGTCGGCGTCGATGCCCGTGCATCGGCGACAAGGTCGGCAATAGTAATATCAATTTCATGACCAACTGCGCTTATTAGGGGAATTTTTGAAGCGAAAATTGCTCGCGCGACAATTTCTTCATTGAATGCCCACAAATCTTCCATTGACCCGCCGCCGCGCCCGACGATGATAGCGTCAAGTTTCAAAACTGTATTTCTTTTGTTGACATCTTTTATTGCCTTTGCGATTTTTCCCCCGGCCCCTTCGCCCTGAACCGGTACATCGTAAAGCAGAAGTTTGGCAACCGGCCAGCGATTATAAATGCTGTCAACTATATCGCCCAAAGCTGCGCCTGATTTGCTGGTAAGTATGCCTATTCGCAAGGGGTATTTTGGCAGTGGTTTTTTATTGTCTTCGTCGAAGAGACCTTCTGTTACGAGCTTGTTTTTCATCTGTTCAAACGCAAGCTGAAGAGCCCCGAGGCCGGCAGGCGTCATTGAATCAGCGTAGAACTGGTATTTACCCTGAGGCGGATATACATCTATATGTCCGGTGGCCAAAACTGCCAGACCGTTTTCAGGCTCGAATTTCAGCTTGGAAGAGGCGCTTTTCCACATCACCACAGGCAATACGCTGTTTTCATCCTTAAGGTCGAAATAACAGTGCCCGCTTGAATGTCTCTTAAGCCCGCTTATCTCGCCCGTAACGGTCAAGTGAGATGGCAGTTTTTCTTCGAGAGCGGTTTTTATTAGCGTGTTTATCTGCCTGACGGTGTAGATTTTGGCCTTTGACGGGCTTATTCCTTTTGGCTGTTCAAATAAACTTTCTTCCATATAAGTGATTATAAATTTATTTTGCAGCTTGTTCCATAAAAAAAGCCCCCGCTCTTGTCCCTAAGGGACGTGGGGGCTTTGAAAATACAGTAATATTGATTTATTTCCTTCGTCTAAGCAGCAATCCGCCAAGGCAAAGCAGTGCCATTGTCCCCGGCTCGGGGTTTGCAACGTTGTCGAGAACACTGCCGATTAGACCACCTTCCTGATCCAAAAGGTAAACAGTACCTAAACCAGTAGTAGTGGAAGTTACCAGTAGACCGTTCGGGACTGAAAACGGCGGTGAAAAGTCTACAAGCCCAATCATTTTTGCTGCTTTAACGGCGCCTGGGTCCAGACCCAGTATATCTTCAATCTCGGCAGCATGCTCCATAACATCGGTAATGGCTGAACCTTCACCCGGATAAACCATTGATATGCTTGATAATGACAGGTCAGCATATACCATAAAACTTGTGTTTGCAAAGAATGTTGTATAATCGCCCATCAAATCCACGGTTGCTACCTCTATATCGCCGGTCATTTCCAGCCATCGATTAGCATTTGCTGTGGTTACACACCCCAGAACCAGTATTATGATAAATAACTTCTTCATCGTAAAACCTCCTATATAAAAACTCTATCTGATAACATAATTATACTCATATTATCCTGATAAATGCAAGTAAAAAGTTGGCGGTTGGGGTTTTTGTAAGTGTTTTGTTTGTAGGATGTTACGAGCAAGCCTTGCCGTTGTGCAGTTTGGCTAATCCGTAAAAAAAGCCGGGGGCGATTGGGCGTTTTTATTCGAAGCCGTTGTTGTTATAATCCGGCTTGCCGTCGTCGCTGTCATACCCGATTGAGTCAGAATCCTGGTCTTTAACCTCGAGTCGGCTGATTTTTTCAGCCTTTTTCGTATTACTGTCAACAGTTACTACAATCCCGTTTAGCCGCAGGTCTCCGGTAGCAACTTCAAACGGGCAGGGCATTCGTGTCCTGAAGTTTTTCAGGACGGATTCTACTCTTCTGCCGAGCACGGAATGATGAGCGCCGGTCATTCCAATATCTGTTATATATGCAGTGCCATTGGGCAGGATTTTTTCATCTGCCGTAACAACGTGCGTATGTGTGCCGAACACACAGCTTACTCTGCCGTCGATATAATAACCCATAGAGATTTTTTCACTCGTAGCCTCTGCGTGCATATCCACGAAAATGATGTCCGCCTGGTTTACAATTTTGGGCAGTAGTGTATCAATGCAGTCGTAAGGATTATCGGCAGGTTTCATAAAGATTCTTCCGATGAGCGGTACGACCGCAATGACAGGACCTTTTTCGGTTTTGTATGAAGCGACGCCTCTGCCGGCCGCGTGCGCCGAATAATTTGCCGGCCTTGCGATATTGTTATTTTCTTCAATGACCTTGATTATGTCTTTCTTTTTAAAGACATGGTCGCCGAGCGTAATCAGATGAACACCGTATTTTATGAGTTTGTGGTAAATCTGCGGCGTAAGCCCTGAACCGCCTGCCGCGTTTTCAGCGTTTGCGATGACACAGTCGATTCTTTGCTCCTTTACGATGGCGATGAGGTTGTTGGCCACGATTCGCTTGCCCGGCCTTCCGACTATATCACCGATACAAAGTATATTTAGTTTCATCCTAAAATCTTCAATGTTCAATGTTCAATTCATCTACCTTGCATATTCGATACAACGAACTTCACGGAGCAGTGTAACCTTTATTTCTCCCGGATAGGTCAGTTCTTCTTCGATTTTCTTTGCAATATCACGGGCGGTTTTCATAGCGACATCGTCATTGACATTTTTGGCGTTAACAATAACACGTATTTCTCGACCGGCCTGAATCGCATAGCAGTTTTCAACGCCCTCGAACTGGTTTGCGATTTCTTCAAGTTTTTCAAGCCTCTTGATATATCGTTCAAGAGTTTCCCGTCTTGCCCCCGGTCTCGATGCGCTTATGGCATCTGCTGCAGCGACAAGAGGTGTGTATGGATTGTCGGCTGGTATATCGCCGTGGTGAGCAGAAACGGCATTTAATATTATTGGCGATTCGTTGAACCTCTTGAGGAAATTTGCACCAATGGCCGGGTGGCCGCCTTCTATTTCGTGGTCCATAGCCTTGCCGATATCATGCAGGAAACCTGCTCTTCTTGCAATCGAACCGTTGAGCCCCAGTTCGTCGGCCATTACCTGAGCCAGGTATGCAACTTCAATGCTGTGCCGAAGGACATTCTGTCCGTAGCTGGTTCTGAAGTTCAACGTACCTATCTCCATAAGCACTTTATTGTTAAGGCCTCTTATATCGGCTTCGACCGAGGCTTCCTTGCCGAGCTGGGCCACTTTCTGATGAACGTCTTTTTTGGTTTGCGCCACGAGCTCTTCGATTCTGCTCGGATGTATTCTGCCGTCCTGTATGAGTCTGTCCATTGATTGACGGGCGACTTCTCTTCTTATCGGATTGAAACTGCTGATAACGATAACCCCCGGCGTATCATCTACGATAACATCGACGCCCGTTGCCTTTTCGAACGAGCGGATATTCCTGCCTTCTCTGCCGATGATTCTGCCTTTCATATCGTCGCTTGGTATATCGATTGTCGAAACCGTCACTTCGCAGGTCTGCTCAGCCGCGTATCTCTGTATGGCCGAGCTTATGATTTCCCTGCTCTTTTCTTCACAACTCTCCTGTGTCTCTTCCGTTTTCCGCTGGATGATTGCATTCATTTCATGTTCGCACTCATCTTCGAGCTTTTTCAGGAGCAGCTGTTTTGCCTCTTCAGCGTTCATCGCGGTAATTTTCAGAAGCTGATTTTTCTGCTGCGCGATTACACTGCCGATTTCCTTTTCTCGGTTATCGAGCTGAACTGAGCGGTTTTTGAGGTTGTTTTCTGTCTGCTGTAACCCCTTTTCACGCTGACCAAGCAGTTCAGTCTGCTTGTCGATAGCATCTTCATGTTTGCTTAATCGTCTTTCGGCTTCACGGATTTGGACCTTTGCCTGGTTTGTTTCAGCAGCGAGTTCTTCTTTTTTCTTTAAGGCCTCAGCCGCAGCCTCAAGCTGAGCGGATTTAATGATATTTTCTGCTTCTCGCTTTGCTTCTTTGAGCTGTTTATCCAGACTATATCTGAGACTATCTGTTCTTATTATGGAGATAACTTTGGCGATGATAATCGCCAGACATGCTCCGAATACAGCAGCGGATATACTGATGATGGTTGTGTAGCTGGCCGATAACGCTAAAGTAGTCATCTTTTAAGCCTTTCCTGTACGTTGTTTTGTACTGCTTCTATTGTAAAAAACGGATAATCCATCGACAGGCTCAAGGTACTACAGTGCCGGCTACCTATGGCACAAGCTACCAGCGGCACAAGCTACAAAAGAAATGATGAGAATTGAAATCCTTTTCAAAAGTTCAGAGTTTACATTGTCCTGCTAAAGTCCGGTAAATTAAATTTTACTGCCAGACGAGTCATAATTCTTGAAAACAATTTCTTTTCTCTTTATTCACTGATCCACTGGCCAAGCCGACTTGCCCCTTCTCTTGCTTCGCAAGAAGCAGATGGGGCTATCGCCGATGAGCCTGCTCTCAGTGCTTTTGTAACTTAATAATTCACTGATAGGGCATTGCCCTTACCTTTGCGATTATCCGCCGCAAACTACACAGTTTGCAAATCGCTTAGGAAATCTATGATATGTTAATCGGCCGGGCAATTCAAGTTTAAATAATTTATTTCTAAATGTCTTTTTAAAGCCTTTATTCCCCATAGCTTACAGCAACCAATTTGGCTTGTTTTTGTTGGTCTGTACAATCACTATAATCGTTAAATCCGTTAGACTTTGCGCAGTCTAACGCAAATAATAAACTCTTCTTATTGACATAGCGCCCCCGCTCTGATACAATACCAAGGTTATGAATTATGTTCGGAGGATCAAAGAAGATGAAAATGTCCATAATGGTTAGCTCGTCAATGTTGGTCGCTCGTCGCGGCTTTTTTCTACTCATTACTACATGCCTTCTGCTCGCCGGCTCTTCTCTCTATGCCGATTTGTATAATGTTGAAGATTTTGCTGATTTTGCGGAAGAATGGTACGCCAGCTGCAATTCCATCAACGGCTGGTGCAATGGTTACGACTACGACATCAGCGGCACGGTAGATATTGAAGACTTTGAGCGTTTTTGCAAACTCTGGCTCACCTCAAAAGACTTCGTTCTCTCAGATGACATTGCCAAGTGGATTATCGAGAAAGGCGAATCTGAATCAGACATCGACACATACAAATGGAACTATGACAGAGGTTTTGTCCTCCTGTCTCTGTACGAAAAGTGGCTTGTCAAACCCAATCCGGAGTATCTTGAATTCGTAAAGGCCTGGGTTGACCATATTATCCAGCCCGACGGCTCCATTGAGCCGGACAAGGTCGGCTACTACAATAAACTTAATTACAATCTCGACCACATTCAGCCAGGCAATCTCCTCGTGTTCTTATATGAACTCTTCGGAGAAACCAGATACAAACTGGCTATGGACATTCTCATCGACCAGCTAACCGACCAAAAGACGACTTTCGAAGGCGGATATTGGCACAAAGAAAAATATGACTATCAGATGTGGCTCGACGGCGTCTATATGGCAGAACCCTTCGCCTGCAGATACGCACAAATGTTCGGCGACCCAAATTGGTACAACGAAGCCGGCTTCCAGATTACCAAAATTGCCGAACGCACCCAGCATTCTCAGATTTATGGCAGTGGAACAGGTCTGGCTTACCATGGCTGGGATAGCTCCGCCTGGGAAACCCCGCCCGAAACTCCGCAGGGCTGGGCGCATCCTACAAATTACCATTCTCCCGAATTCTGGGGAAGAGCTATAGGCTGGTACACAATGGCGATTGTCGATTGTCTTGATATTATGCCCGCCGCCGACCCTTGCCGTCCGCAGATGCTCAATATCCTAAACGATATTGCTGTGGAACTGGAGACCTATCAGGACCCAACAACCAAAATGTGGTATCAAGTTATGGATAAAGGATACATGGGCGACAACTGGGTTGAAACATCCTGCTCTGCTATGTTCTCATACGCTCTGGCAAGGGCAGTCGAACAAGGCTACCTCGAAGACAAGTATCTTGCTATCTCTCGAACAGCCTTTGAGGGTATTGTTGCTAATAAGCTCTCTTACGGCACAGATGGATATATAGACCTGTACGGTACTGTTACTGTCGGCAGCCTCGGTGGATACAACACATACAGCGGTGGCTATTACTATTATGTCCATAGCGACCATACCAGCCCCAGCAGCCTAAACGATATGAAAGGTGTTGCCGCATTTATGCGGGCCGCTTTGCAGTACGAAAAAATGACCCCGTAAAAATGAAGACTGACGAGTATTTTGACAAACAGGCCGTCGACTGGGACTTAAATCCCGTCAGAACAAAACTGTCGCGGACTATTGCCAATTTTATCTGCGAAAAAGTCCTCGTAAATAAACAGTTTTCCATACTGGACTACGGCTGCGGCACCGGCTTGCTCACTTTCCTGCTGGCAGATAAGGTCGCCTCTGTCTGCGCCGCCGATGTCTCTGATGGCATGCTCGCCGAGGTTCGTAAAAAAATATCCGCCTGTAATGCAAAAAATATAGAGACTGTAAATTTCGATATCACAAAAGGCAAACTATTAAGCAAAAAGTTTGACCTTATCGTCTCGGTAATGGCGATACATCATATTGTTGATATCAACCAGGCAATAACAAAACTTGCTGAACTGCTAAAGTCTGCCGGATACCTTGTGATTGTTGACCTTTGCACCGAAGACGGTTCTTTCCATACCGGCGGAAGAACTGTGCATAACGGCCTTAAACCGGACGAACTGAAAAAATATTTTGAAGATATTGGCCTCTGCCCTGCTGATTATCAGAATATCTTTGAAATCGAAAAGAACAATCGCACTTACCCGGTTTTCTGTGTATACGGCCGGAAGAATTAATTTATCTTCGCGTTTAGCCCTGCCATTTCTACGGCAGGATATAGAGCCGCAATGATATTACTTTTCCCCACAACTTGCCCGTAAACTGCTAACATCCTATAAATGGACAGACGGGCAAGGTAAGGTTTTGTCCAGAAAAGGCAATGGAGCCAATGGTGTGGTATAAAAAAGCGTGTTTTCGTGCAAATTCTTGAAAAACTGTCTCGAAAAAGAAATTCCTTGATAATTCAAAGTAAATTTTGTAAAATTGCTGACGTTGTATGAATTATGCTTTTTAAGCGATTAAAAAGGAGGGAAAATAAAATGAAGAAGTCAACACAAATCGTCATAATTATATTATCACTTCTGAGTATATCAGGGCCAACATTGGCAACCCCTTCGGTTTATGTAGAGCTATCTTGTGGAGACTCTTATTCGACTTATGGCGACAGCATTCAAAACGTTCAATGGCCATTCTTCCATATCTTGCTGATGTATATGAACCTGCAGAGTCCAGATGTTGTTACCGGTCCGCATATTGAGTTGACTACCGACCGTAGCTATATTCAAATGAGTCGCTTTTATACATCATTGCAACCGCCGTCAACGATTATCTGGGATGATCCGAATGAAAATCTTGATCTAAACGATGGGTCTACCGATTTCGGAGTCTATTTAACCGAGTACATAAGTCTAATGAAACCAGGTTTTACCGCAAACAGAACAATAAATACTCCAGTACTTTCCAGCAGTCCGACAACACAGACAATAGATTTTGCAGTAACCTTTAATGATCCACTGCCTGCTAATGTCGACCGTGTAGTTATTGATATCGGTGAAGGTGGTTCAGAGATGGTGGCTGAATCGGTTATATCGCAAAATGACGTTCTATACTGGGAAAATCGAGGTAATGGTACCTGGGCAACTATTCCCGCGGCTATCAGTGTTGGAACTGAATATCATTTTGAGGCACAGGTACAATGTACTAAACGGTCAGGTTTTGAGGATGTCACAATCTACCATAAACCGCAAACCTCAGTAGTGATGGCACAATGGCACGAACCTTCGCCTGAGACTGGTACAAGTACAACGTTAACGCATCCAAGTGAAGATACCGCTGTTTTTCGATTAAATGAAACAGTAAATTGGAACCGCAATGTTACTGATAATAGAAAAGGTGTATATTTTGAGATGATATCCGTACCCGTTGATAGCAATGGACTTGATGTTGACAAAGTCGAGTTGTTCTATGGGAAAAGATACGATGTTAATGATAATGTGATTGAACATGGATACGGCACTGGAATAGAAGTCGAATGTAAAAATGTTATTTCTGCAGAGATGATTACTCCAGCCGGACGCTCTTGGCCACTGGAATGTGTCCCATACAGTTATGAATACTATCATCAATACGGAATTCACCTTGGTCTGTGGATTCATTCCCTGACTCAGGAACAACTTACCGATTTAGGTATAGTAGATGGCATCTATCAGGTAACTTTCAAAGACCATCTCGGCGGCTCTTTAACAACTACTTCTTCCTATTTGACCCAGCAGACTCCAACACAGATACCATATATTATATCACCTATGCTTGGCCAGACCGATGTTGGGCCCAGAACTACCATCAAATGGGACACTGTAACCGATCCGAATATCGATGAGGAACGGTTGACGTT
Source organism: uncultured Planctomycetaceae bacterium (assembly GCA_964440045.1). Classification (GTDB taxonomy): domain Bacteria; phylum Planctomycetota; class Phycisphaerae; order Sedimentisphaerales; family UBA12454; genus JAFGGI01. The sequence goes on from CAYTQR010000010.1 coordinate 14,802, forward strand.
GATGTGTACTCGCACAGCCCACGGATACGCTTATTCTCCACCTAACAGAACCTCTGTCACCAAAAACCTTCTTCCGAGAACTGCCTATCTTTGTGAACTGCGTTTCTCTGGGACAGAAAGCGAAACAATATCAGAGGGAGTTACTTTTAAAGGCATAGGCTACAACACAAAAAGTATATACTTCTTTACTGGCGCTATTCCAGGCGACTTTGATATTGACGACAAAGTAAATTTCGACGACCTTGGTTTTATGGCCCCCCATTGGCTGGATACCGGCTGTAACGACTCAAGTGGAGATGAGAGTGACTGGTGTTACGGCTGTGACATTGATGAAGATACTTATGTCAATTTTATTGATTTTGCCAAGTTAGCTGAATACTGGCTTTATGTGCCTGGATTATTGTGAACCACAGCCAGGCACAAATAGATTCTTGCTTAAAAGGAATATGTGAAGAAAAATCAAAAGTGTAAGGATAACCTCGCACCTGTCCTCCGTAGCTTTAGCGAAAGAGGATCCAAAACCATATAACGTACCTCTTTACATCCGCCCCCTTTTTCTGGTAGAATGTTTCAGTTCAAATAATTATCAACTAAATTAAGGATTATTAATGAAGATTACCTTTCACGGAGCTGCACGCGAGGTTACCGGCTCAGCTCACATAGTTACAATCAACGGCAAAAACATCTTATTGGACTGCGGCCTGTTCCAGGGCAAAAGAAAAGAATCTTTTGAAAAAAATCGTAATTTCCTTATCAACCCCAACACAATTGATTGTATGCTCCTTTCGCACGCTCATATGGACCACAGCGGCAATATCCCCACGCTCATCAAAAAAGGCTATAAAGGCAAAGTTTACTGCACTGACGCAACTGCTGATTTATGCCAGATAATGTTCCGCGACAGCGCCTACATCCAGATGCGCGATATTGAATACGTAAACAAGAAGCGTCTCAAACAGGGCAAAAATCCTTTCGAACCTTTATATACAATCGAAGATGCCGATGCCGCCTGTACGCATCTTGAACCCATTCCGTATTCAAAACCTTTTAAGATTTTCGACGATGTGGAAGTTACTTTCCACGATGCCGGCCACATCCTGGGCTCCGCCTTTACGGAAATAAACTTTAAGGAGAACGGACAAACAAAAAAACTGATGTTCACCGGCGATATCGGCCGTCGCGACATCCCGATTCTCAAGGACCCTGTCGTTATCAAAGACATCGATTATCTTATCACTGAAAGCACTTACGGCGACCGCAAGCATCCTCCTGCCGAGGACGTAAAGGGCAAACTTTGTGAGCTCATCAACGAAATATGTCGGACAGGCGGAAAGCTGATAATACCGGCATTTAGTATCGGCAGAACGCAGCTGATTGTCTATATGCTCAACAAGCTGCACTCTGAAGGAAGGATTAGCTCTTTGCCGGTTTACGTTGATTCACCTCTCTCCAGCGCCGCAACCGAGATTTACAGCAAGCGCAGGGAGTGCTGGGATTCTAAAGCAACGGAGTTTCTAATCAACGGCCAAAAACCTTTCGATTTTAGAGGTCTTCATTACACCGAGAACGTCGACGAGTCCAAGGCCATCAACGATACGCCGGGCCCGATGATTATCATTTCCGCTTCGGGAATGTGCGAAGCCGGCAGAATACTTCATCACCTCAAGAATAATCTATCCGACCCAAAAAATATTATCCTGATTGTCGGATATATGGCCCAAAACACTCTCGGCCGCAGAATTGCCGAACGGCAAAAGGAAATAAAAATCTTCGGCACAATCTGGCCGTTAAAAGCAAAAGTCGAAGAAATCGCCGCCTTTAGCGCTCACGCCGATGAGTTTGAGATGCTCGATTACTTCAATCGCTGCGGAGCCTCGCATATTGAGCACGTCTTTTGTGTTCACGGCGAAGAGAACGCACTTGAGTTCTTCTCAGGAGCCCTTACTGACGCCGGCATAAAGAATGCTCATATCCCTTCGCCGGGCCAGGTTTTCGAGCTCTGATACCTTACGATTTTGCTTGCAAACCAAACGCCGCTCATCTAAACTCACTTCCCAAGCGCCAACGTAGCTCAACGGTAGAGCTCCGGTTTTGTAAACCGGGGGTTATCGGTTCGAATCCGATCGTTGGCTATTTTGTACTTCACAGGAGAAAATAGTTGCGAACTGATGAAAACTATGCGTCCGAAGCTTCTGACCCAGAGTCAACATGTAATAAGACCAGATTTCGCATAAAAATTATAACTCGTACTGCAGTTATCAAGCTTGCTGTACTTGCTTTGTTTCTTATAATAATGTGTGTATTGGGATATTATTTAATGATAAGAATGCCTGGCAAAAGTTATACGGGGCAGTTACCTGCTTTGACGGACAAACAAATATTATTGCGGGATGAACTTGCCGACGATGTTAAAAAACTTGCCGATAAAATAGGCGAACGCAACGTCTGGCATTATAAGCAGCTTGTCGATGCGGGCAATTTTCTGGAGGACTCTCTTATTCAGGCCGGTTACAAAATCCGTCGGCAGGAATATGAAACTCAAGGCAAAGTTTGTTGGAACATTGAAGCCGAGAAAAAGGGGACCAGGTACCCCGAACAGATTATAGTTATTGGTGCACACTATGATTCAGTGTATGGAACTGCCGGCGCCAATGATAATGCTTCAGGTGTGGCAGCAACACTCGCCTTGGCCCGTTGCTTTGCCGACAGTACAAACCTTCGCACATTACGATTTGTTCTTTTTGTAAATGAAGAACCGCCGTTTTATCATACAGACCAGATGGGCAGCATGGTTTACGCCAAAGATTGCCGAGCCAAAGGTGACAATATTATTGCTATGCTGAGTCTTGAAACTATAGGCTGTTATAGTGACGAGCCTAAGAGCCAGAGGTATCCGTTTCCATTTAGTCTTATATATCCCTCAACAGGGAACTTCATAGGTTTTATCAGCAATTTGGGCAATTCTCGAAAACTCCTGAATTTTGTTATTAGTTCGTTTCGCAGGAACTGTAAATTCCCATCGGAGGGAGGTGCTATCCCCCAAATCGTTGCGGGTATTAGCTGGTCGGATCATTGGTCTTTCTGGCAGCACGGTTATCCCGCGATTATGGTAACGGACACAGCCTTATTCCGCTATCAGTATTATCATAGCCCCGGCGACACGATAGATAAAATTGACTATGACCGTATGGCAATAGTAGTATCCGGCCTTGAGAGCGTTATTGCTGAACTTGACAGTTGCCAGAGAGAGACAAGTTCCACTGTTGATTTTTAAGGGAACATTTCAGTAAAAAGGCAAATCATTTTCCTTGACCATTTCGGATGCCAATCTATATAATCGCTCGTTTCCTGGTTAGGAAACTTTACGGAGAAAAAAGTGGAAACAGCTATTGAAAAGGCAAAAGCGCTTATCGAGGCAATGGAGTACATTCGCCTGTTTCGCGGCAAAATTGTCGTTGTAAAGCTCGGCGGAAGCGTCCTCGACGAGCCTCAGCTTAGCAAAAAGCTCTTGACCGACGTCGTCTTCATGGCTACTGTCGGCATACAGCCGATCCTCGTCCACGGCGGAGGCAAGGCCATAACAAAGGCTATGAACGAATCGGGCATCGAGCCCCAGTGGGCGGGTGGTCAAAGATACACCGATGAACGAGCGATGGCAATCGTCGAGCATACGCTTGTCCACAATATAAACGCTTCTATATGCGAAACAATAAAGCAGCTCGGCTGTGATGCGATGGGCTTACATTCATTGAGCAGTTGCGTCCTCTCTGCAGAATCATTGCGTATGACTGATTCGCAGGGCAAAAAAATAGACCTTGGCCTCGTCGGCACTGTCAAATCTGTCAACGGCCAATTGTTAAAGACTCTCTGTGCCAGTGGAACGATTCCCGTAATAGCGCCAATCGCAATCGACCGTGCAGGCGGAAAACTAAACGTCAACGCCGACAGCGCTGCCGGCAAAGTCGCCGCCGCTGTAGAAGCCGAAAAATTTGTCTCCGTAAGCAACACTCACGGCATACGCAAAGATGTAAACGACCCGCAAAGTACAATCTCAAGCGTAACTGAAGCCGGGATAAAGCAGATGATTGACTCCGGCGTAATAACCGAAGGCATGCTGCCGAAAGTCGAAGCCTGTATCACTGCACTTGACGGCGGCGTAAAAAAGGCGCATATAATTGACGGCAGAATCCAGCATTCGCTGCTTCTGGAAATATATACCGACAAAGGCATCGGCACACAGATAGTTAAATAAGGATACAGAAAAATAAAATGACAACGGACGAAATAATCAAATTGTTTGACAAGTATGTAATCGCTAATTACAGCCGGTTGCCGAAAGTCATCGACCGCGGACAGGGAAGCTGCATCCACGACACAGACGGCAATGAAATCCTTGATATGTTCCCCGGCTGGGCCGTCAGCGGAATAGGTCACTGCCACCCGAAGGTTGTAAAGGCTATACAGGCCCAGGCCGAAAAACTCCTGCACATTGACAACACCTTTTATACTATCCCGCAGGGTCAGCTCGCAAAATTGCTCAGCGAACGCGCCTTCGGCGGAAAAAGCTTTTTCTGCAACAGCGGCGCTGAGGCAAACGAAGCCGCTATGAAACTGGCAAGAATCCACACGCCAAAAGGCAAGTTTAAATTCATAACAGCCTTCGGCAGTTTCCACGGCCGAACTTTTGCAACTACAACCGCAACTGCTCAACCGAAAAAACACGAAGGTTTCCAGCCGATGCTGCCGGGCTTTACTTATGTCCCGTTCAACGATATTGAAGCATTGGAAAAAGCCTTTGATGATGAAGTTGCCGCAGTAATGATTGAACCTATACAGGGCGAAGGCGGAATCAACGTCGCCACTGCCGAATATATGTCAGCTATAAGAGAACTCTGCGACAAAAACCAGGCGGTAATGATACTCGACGAGGTCCAGACCGGAATAGGACGAACGGGAAAATGGTTCGGCTATCAGCATTATGATATTGTGCCCGACATCATCACTTTGGCAAAGGCCCTCGGCGGAGGTGTTGCGATAGGCGCTATGATGGCAAAGCCGGACATCGCCGCTTCGCTCGTACCCGGCACACACGCATCCACCTTTGGCGGAAATTGTATCGCCTGCGCCGCAGGCATCGCGGTCATTGAAGCTATCGAAGAGGAAAACCTCCTTGAAAATGCCCAAAATATGGGCAAACACGTCGCCAAAAAACTGACTCAGTTAAAGTCCAAACACAGTATTATAGACCACATACGCGGCAAAGGCCTGATGATTGGAATTCAGCTCACCGCCGCTGGTGATAAAATCGTAAGCAGTTGCCTCCAAAACGGTCTAAGGATAAACTGTACGCAGGAAAAAGTCCTGCGGTTTATGCCCACAATGAACGTTACTGCAAAACAGATAGACAAGGCAGTTGATATTCTTGATAATGTTTTAAATAATATTGGTTAACAGAGCCCAAGCGATAGCGCAGGGAGTTTAAATGAAAGATTTTTTAGCTATAAGCAAATGCACAACACAGGAGCTTCTTGAGCTGCTCGACTTGAGTGATAAGCTCAAAAGGCTCTACAAAAAAGGCAAGACCGACAACTGCCTCGCCGGCAAAACTCTGGTCATGCTATTTGAAAAACCGTCTCTGCGAACGCGGATGAGTTTTCAAATTGCGATGAGTCAGCTCGGCGGCAATCCTATTTATGTAAAGCCCGAAGACATCGGCGGAATAGGTAAACGTGAGCCGATAAAAGATATGGCACGCGTCCTCGACCGCTACGCTGACGGAATAATGGCAAGAACCTTTGCGCACGAAACTGTTGTTGAGCTTGCAAAATTCGCCGAGATTCCCGTCATAAACGCCCTTACCGACTGGGCCCATCCCTGTCAGGCAATGGCTGATGTTATGACGATTCGTGAACACCTCGGCAAACTCAAAGGCGTAAAAATTGCTTTCATCGGCGACGGCAACAATGTCGCACGCTCTTTAGCCTTTGCCTGCGCGAAACTCGAAATGAAGATTGTAATCGCAACTCCCAAAGGGTACGAGCTTGATGAAAAATCTATAGCTCGCACAAACGAAATCATCCCCGGCACAACTATTCAAACAAACGACCTATACAAGGCCGTCAACAATGCCGATATCATTTACACCGACACTTGGACAAGTATGGGACAGGAAGAGGAAAAGCAAAAACGCATCGCTGATTTCCAGGGTTTTCAGATTAACGCCGATTTGCTCAAGGCATCGCCCAAAGCAAAAATCATGCACTGCCTGCCTGCATATCGCGGCTGTGAAATAACCGACGAGGTAATGGAATCTGAAAACTCAATCATCTTCGACCAGTCTGAAAACCGCCTGCACTTCCAGCGGGCACTGCTGAAAAAACTTTTGAGCTGATGAAAGTCCTTCTCGCAACAACTAATCCCGGCAAACTCGCTGAAATCTCGGCAATGCTTGATGTCGATGTCGACTGGATAAGTCTTTCTGATTTTCCCGACATAAAAGAAATCCCTGAAGACGGCAAAACCTTCGCCGAAAACGCCCGCAAAAAAGCCCTCGGCTACGCAAAACAGACCGGCCTTTGGACACTCGCCGACGACTCAGGCCTTGTTATCGATTGCTTAGGCGGCGACCCCGGCATAAATTCCGCCCGTTTCAGTTGTTTAGCCCCCACCCCTGCCTGTCCGACGAAGCCTTGGCGAAGGCGGATGGTGGGGGTTACAAAAAAATATTTAGCCGCCGGTTTTACCGGCGGCTCGCCAAAAAATCGAACCCTGCTCGACCATAAAAATATGGCAAAAGTTTTGCTCTTGCTAAAAGACGTTCCAAAAGAAAAAAGAACTGCAAGATTTGTATGTTGTTTATGTCTGGCAAGTCCGCAGGAAGTTTTGATTGAAACCAAAGGAGCGCTCGAAGGGATTATCGCCGAAAAAGAAGCAGGTTCAAACGGCTTTGGTTACGACCCTGTATTCTTTCTTCCTAACTTGAATAAAACAGTGGCACAATTATCCGCCAAAGAAAAAAATAGTCTTTCTCACCGTGGAAATGCTCTTGGAAAATTCGCTCCGCTTTTCCAAAAATTGCTAAAGGAATCTTAATTGGGACAATTATTGTCCTTGGGGCTCCGCCGTAAGGCGTCCCGCCCATGGTGTCCCCAAGGGACTTACGAAGAGCGTTCAATGTTCGATGTTCTTCTCTTTTTGTCAACCCCGCACAAACAACCGACTTAAATACTCTTAATCATGTTCCAATCAACAGCCTTCCTATCAAGTTCGAGGATTTCGGAACTGTATATAATCCATTTTTTATTTGGCGTTTTTCCAAAATAAAACCTTGCCTTCACAAGTAAAAACTCCTTGCCCATTCTCGCAATATCACTATTCTTGTCAAATTTCACAAGTGCCTTAGCGGTAAACGTTGCTTTGTCGCTGCTTATCTCTGTCTGGCGACTATACATCGTAATCTTTTCCACCATTGCCGTTTGAAACAGCGCCTGGCAGTATGCAAGTACATATTCTTTCGAAGAATTCGACAAATCGGAATAATCATCAGCGATTATTTCTTTCATCGGCTCGATATTTTGCGTCTCGAACGCTTTAACCCCTTTTTTAACTGCGCTGAGGATTTTTTCTCTATCGGTTTGAACTAAAAACGCTACTGCAAAGGCCAACAGCAGGATTATAAAGGGAATAACGGCGTGCCACATCCGTCTTTTTTGCGGGAAGAATATCCCAACCAGCCACAAGCCTATCATTGAAAGAACGGCAACAGCCGCTCCGAGAAACGGATATTCGAAAATATTCCACATAAAGTTAATTTCTTAAGGTCTTAACCTGGGCAGGTATTCTCCCTTTTCTATTTATAAAATCAGCCGAGGCGATTTTAGAAATTTTCATAACAGGAGCCGAACCAAGCAATCCGCCAAAGTGTACGATTTGTCCTGTCTTTTTGCCGGGCACAGGAATAACCCTCACGCTTGTTGTCTTGTTATTGACAACACCGATTGCCAGTTCGTCGGCAATTATCGCGCTCAAAACATCTGCAGGCGTATTTCCCGGAACCGCGAACATATCAAGCCCTACCGAGCAGACACTCGTAAGAGCTTCGAGTTTTTCAAGGCTCAGCGCCCCTGAGCGCACCGCACGAATCATCCCGGCATCTTCGCTTACCGGAATAAACGTACCTGAAAGCCCCCCTATATTTCCGGAAGCCATCGCTCCACCTTTCTTAACCGCATCCATTAATAAAGCAAGCGCAGCCGTGGAACCCGGCCTGCCAATCCGCGATACTCCCATCGCCTCTATTATCAGGGCTACCGAATCGCCTTTTTTCGGCGTTGAGGCAAGCGAGATATCCACAATGCCGAAGTTAACCTTCATCATCTCGGCTAACTCCCTGCCTATAAGTTCGCCGGCACGGGTTATCTTGAAAACCGTCCGCTTTATAACCTCCGAAAGGGCAGTCAAATCACACTTTGGATTATTAGCAACCACTTCCCGCACAACGCCCGGCCCGGATATTCCTATGTTCAGCGAAAAATCAGGTTCGCCAATGCCGTGATGAGCGCCGGCCATAAAAGGATTGTCTTCCGGCACATTCGCAAAAACCGCAAGCTTTGCACAGCCTATTCCGTTTTTGCTGAGTTTTGCAAGTTTCTTAATAATATGGCCAACCTTTTCAATCGCCGTCATATTCATTCCCGCATTGCTCGATGCAAGATTAAGAAAACCGCACAATCTTTCAGTTTCCGATATAGCCTGTGGTATAGAATCTATCAAAAGCTCATCAGCAGAAGTCGTGCCCTTGTGAACAAGTGCACCAAATCCTCCAATAAAATCTATATCCGCTGCTTTGGCAGCCCTGTCCAGTGTTTTGGCTACGGAAACTATTGTTGGAATCTTCCTCGGCAACGGCTCAATAAGCAAAGCGACAGGTGTTACGCTTAATCGCCTGTTTGTTATGGGTATGCCGTATTTCTGCTCAAGTTCATCGGCACAGTTATTGAGTCTTTTGCCCATTTGTGAAAGGCGCGTATATATTCTTTTATTAAATGCCGCCGGTTTTCTGTCCATACAATCCTTCAAATTGACACCGAGCGTCACAGTTCTGATGTCAAAATTCTGCTCGATAGTCATCCTGACAGTCTCAAAAACCTCTTCAACCGATATTCTCATATGCCGTTCCTTTACATTAATAATCCCGAACCAAACTATCAATGTACCCAAAATCGCTGCTGCGGCAACAACAATCTGAGGGAGAAAACCCCCAGTGAAACTGGGGGCTAAATATACCTTATAATTAAAATTCCTTGCTTTTTAACTTTTTAAAGGTAGTATTTTAGTCTTTAGTTAGTGGAGACCGACTGCGTCGGCGGCTATTTATAATATTATTTTCAGATGGAGTTTTAGTATGAGTGATGGGAAACTTTCACTTTTGGGAATTGCAGCGGCAGGATCAATCGTATTGGCTGTTTTTGTTTGGCAATTTGCAAACAGAAGTAAACCGGTCACTGCTGAGCAGGGCAATCTTATTCAGGGGCTCGACCCGGCGGCTATCGCTGAAATAGTAATAGGAAAAGGCAGCGAGACAGTCACCTTGAGGCGGAGAAAGGAGGGCTTTGTTGTTGCAAACAAGAGTAATTATCCTGCTTCGAACAGGCCGATTAACGATTTAATAGCCGGCTGTCTTGATGTCAGATGTGTCGAACTTTATACCGAAGATGAAACAAATTTCAAAGACCTTGGCGTCAGCGAAGAGAACGCGAAAGATATGGTGAAGTTTCTTGATTCGAGCGGGAAAGTCATCACCGGCGTTGTTGTCGGGAACATTCGCGAAGACGGAAGAATGGCCTACGGCAGGTTAGTCAATGATAATAAAGTCTATGTTATTTATAATGTGCCCTGGGTAAAGTCTTCGCCATTGGATTATATCGAGAAGGAACTTTTGACGGTCGAAAAGAGCGATATTGGTAGTGTAACCGTTACGCAGGGCAGTGATGTTTATACTCTCGTCAGTGAAGCTAACGGCACAAATGTAGTGCTGGGGCAATTACCTGCGGGTAAACAGCAGAAACAAAGCGATTGCCTGCCGGTATTGGGCGCCTTGACGAATCTGATGATTGACGATTGTTTCGCAGAGGCAGATGGAGCGGAGCTGAATTTCGATAAGCAGTACAGTTGTCTGCTTAAGAGCTCAGCTTTGTACACTATCGAGATTGCGCAAAAAGATTCAAAAACATTTATAAAATGCAGCGCTGAATTTACCGACAAGACACAGGTCAAAAAAGAACAGGCAGTAGAGTCGCAGGAAGAACTTGAAAAGAAAGAGGCTAAGCTGCTTGCCAGGGAAAAGGCAGGGAAGTTTCGCAATACCTGTAAGGGCTGGATTTATGAAATCCCCAAATACAAGGCCGAAGTTATAACAAAAAAACTTGAAGAGCTTATAGAGGATATACCGGAGGCTGTATCAGAGGAGACAGAAAAGGAAAAGATATAAAGCAAGAAGGGGGTAAGAATTTTTTACGGTGTCATAAAACTTTTAACGACGAAGAAAATGCCAAAGCACATTATCGCGAGCGAACAGATTGTCAGGATAATCTTTTGATGTTTTTCGCTTAAAATCTTTGCTCCTTTAAAACTTGCAAAGGACATAATTTCCAGCCAAACCATATCGCAAAGCCAATGAACAAGTGCAAAAAGGATCAGTACGGTATAGCCGAAGCTTGCGGCGTCCTTGGCAAAATTCAGGCCTACCGTTGCCCACCATAAAATAAAATACGGATTTGTGATCGAAAGAACCATTCCGGTCTTTATAGGCCCTTTTGTTTTCGGCAAAGGCTGGTCCTGGTGATAGTTTTTTACATCTTTTAACATATCGAACCCCATCCAGACTAAAAAGACTCCGCCGATGAGGCCGATTAACATATTAGCCAAGCCGGATTCGAGAATAAAACCCAGGCCCAGCATAGCGGCAGCCATCAACGGCAGTTCAACGGCACAATGTCCTATTGAGATGAGGAATCCTGCGTGGCGTGACTTTGTGCCTGCTGCGATGGTTGCAGCAGTGACAGGACCTGGCGCAAGAACGCCGGAGAGGGAAATTAAAAATACCTGAAGCAAAAATAAAAATAAGTTCATAACTTAGACCAATTTTGCCATTAAAGCTGTTTTTAAATCGGCATAATGGTATGGAAGATTGAATTTATTACAGATTGCCTTGAATTTTCCAACAGCGATTTCGCTTAATTTATTTTGTGTATCGCTATCGGCTTTGCAGAAGAATATTCTACAGCCTGCGAAGCGGTAATCCCTTGCGGTGCATTTTCCATTTTCCAGATAAGGACAGGATTGGCCGAGCATTTTTTGAGGTTTGACATTTTCAAAGAAATAGAGCAATTCCGGCGTTGTTATGAAAAGTTTGTGGCCGAAAGATTCAAAATTACAGCAGTTGCCGCAGGCGGAACATTGGGGGTCGAGATTTTTTATGTTTTCGTCCAGCCAATCATATATTTGCTTAACTTCATCGCAGATTATTGAAGCTTCGTTATTTTCGTTTTTTGATTTTCTGGATTTCATCGAATGTATAGAGTCTGCCTTTGTTTATTCCGGGACACCTTATAGCTGCGGCGTTCCAATGGTTTGGACTTTTAAGATTGCTTGCCCAGAACGGCCAGTTTTTGCACTGGGCCGGCCTGACATTATAAATCGCACAGCCTTTTGAGGTTAAAAAGACACAGTCCTTTGAGACGGGGTTTTCTCTTATCGAATAGCGGAAGCCAAATCTTTTTAGATGTTTTTTTCGTACCTCAGAGGCAGTTAAGCCAAGATGTTCGGCAAGTTTTTCGATTTCAGGTTTGGATACCCATATAACGCCTTCTTCCGGTCCGGCACAGCAGTTGCCGCACTGGGCGCATTCGAAATGCAAGCCGGTGATATACCAGGGAGTATTCGTTTTTTTTACAACTTCCATTTCAGCACTGCGCCGGTATCCGCACTTTGTGCCATTGAGGCATATTTTGCAAGGCAGCCTTTTGTAATTCTCGGTTTGGGCGGTACGAACTGAGCCTTTCTTTTTGCAAGCTCATCGTCCGAGAGTTTGACGGCCAGTTTCTTTGCCGGAATGTCGATTTCGATAATATCGCCTTCCTTTAATAGACCAATCGGTCCGCCCACAGCGGCTTCGGGACTCACGTGGCCGATACAAGCGCCGCGGGTTCCGCCGCTGAATCTGCCATCTGTAACAAGCGCGACAGATTCGCCAAGACCTGCGCCCATTATGTAGCCTGTGGGCATAAGCATTTCCTGCATACCGGGTCCGCCGTTAGGGCCTTCGTTTCTGATGACGACGACGTCGCCGGGCTTGACCTTGCCGGCGAGGATGCCGTCGCAGGCATCTTCCTGGCTTTCAAAAATAACCGCAGGGCCGCTGTGTATCATCATTTTTTCCGCAACGCCTGCGGTTTTTACGACGCAGCCTTTTGGCGCGAGGTTGCCTTTTAGGATTGAAAGGCCGCCGGTTTTTGAATGAGCGTTTTCGATTGTATGTATGCAGTCGGTGTTTTTGATTTTAGCGTCGGCGATATTTTCGCCGAGAGTTTTGCCTGTCACGGTAAGACAATCGAGCTTGAGCAGGCCTTTTATTTTGCTTATCTCTTTTAAGATAGCGCTTACGCCGCCGGCCTTATCGATGTCCTCGAGGTGCCAGTGGCTGGAAGGCGAGACC
>CAYTQR010000011.1:0-26342 GCA_964440045.1 uncultured Planctomycetaceae bacterium
GTCTTTAATTTTATATAATCAATAGTATAATACCTGTTAGTACAAAAGTCGCCGCCAAATGACAACCAACAGCAAAATCCAAATACCTGACAACGAGCTTGTATTTAAAGTCAGCCGAAGCTCCGGGCCAGGCGGACAGAATATAAACAAGCTCAATACCAAAGTTGCCCTTATCTTCGATATAAAAAACAGCGGCACACTAACCGGTCAACAAAAACAAACCATCCTCAAAAAACTTGGTCGAAAACCGACAAAAGATAAAAAATTAATTATAACGAGTCAGAAATTCAGAACCCAAAAGGCCAATCGCAACGCTGTAATAGAAAGGCTGGCTGAAATTATTCAAAAAGCCCTGAAAAAACCAAAAAAGAGAAAGCCGACAAAACCGACTGTCGTCTCTGTTGAAAAAAGACTCAAATCTAAAAAAATAAAGGGCATCCTCAAACAGCAAAGAAGAAAAGTAATTCCTGCAGACCAATAATCAGAAGGTTATCTTAAAATCCTGGCAGGAGGAATCGAATGCCGCCTGTTCTATTTTAGTCTCCCTTAGGGAAAAAGTCTGCTGCAAATCCTCGATTGCATAGTCAATATCCTCTGGGCTGCCCTGGACAAGCATCTCGACTCTGCCGTCAGGCATATTGCGGACAAAACCGCTCAGCCCATAACGTAAAGCTATCCGCTGTGCGGTGAAACGAAACCCGACCCCCTGAACAGAACCGGCAAAGAATATGTGTTTTGCAATATCAGCCATTGAATCTTCCTTGTCCGTGAGTATAATACAAACAATCTCTTTTGGCAACCGTGCAAAAAACACTAAAATAGTGGACCAGAATAAAAATGAAAATTACAAAAAAACTGACAAAAAGAGAAGAGCAGATTTACCAGCTTACAACACTGGTGGCCGGAGGCTTTTCGCTCGGAGAAGTACTCGACAAGCTTGCGCGGGCGGCGGTACAAATCACAGGCGCCTCGGCCTGTTCGATAAGACTGCTCGACGACGAAACAGGCGAACTGAAAATGAGAAGCACCTTCGGCCTAAGCGAAGAATACAGAAACAAAGGCCCAGTTTCAAAAGACGACCCGGTTATCAAGGCGGCTTTTGCCGGAGAGGCTATTGTCATTGATGATATAACAAATGATGCAAGAGTTAAATATCCGCAAGCTGCAAAAAAAGAAGGTATCGTCAGCCAGCTTACCGTCAAGATGCAGTTCAAAGATAAACCTGTGGGTGTACTCAGGCTGTATAGACCAACGGTTGGCGGGTTCACTCAGAATGATACCGCCATGGCAAGGTCGGTAGCCTCGCAGTGCGCCATTGCCATAACAAACGCGAAAAATTACGCAAGAGCTCTGCATGGCGCACAGATAGCGGAACAACTGAGACTGGCAAGTGTCATTCAAAGAAGAATGATACCGAAAACCGCTCCGAAAATGCCCCAGCTTGATATCGCCGCCGCTTACAGACCGTGTTTCGGCGTCGGCGGAGATTTCTATGACTTTATAAAACTCGACAGACACAATCTCGCCATCGCTATTGCGGATGTAATTGGAAAGGGAATCCCGGCTGCTCTTATGATGAGTTCATTCAGAGGAATGGTACGCGCCTACGCAGATGGAAGCCACGACAGACACCCTATGTCTGAGATTATTCAAAGACTTAACACCTCTGCCTGCAGCGAATGCAGCGATGGAGAATTTATTACCTTCTTCTATGCTATTATCAACACTAAGAACAAAACTATTACCTACTGTAATTGTGGACACGAACCCGCACTGCTCTGGCGGGGAGAAAAAATACGTGAACTGGAAAAAGGCGGTCTTGTCCTCGGCGTTGCAAAAGATGCCAAATACGAAATAGAAACATTCAAACTGCAAGCCAACGATCGTCTGCTGTTCTACACCGACGGTCTTATAGATGCAGTTAATTTTGATGAAAAAATCTGGGGCATAGACAACCTGGCCAAAGTTTTCAAGCAATGTTCTGCCGGCAACGCAGGCGAAATTGTAAATCATATTCTTACTATGCGAAGAAGGTTCATCGGGCTTGCACATCAGACAGACGACACAAGCATTGTCGCAATCAGAGTTACAGAGAAATGACCAAATTGATAATCACCATCGACGGGCCTGCCGGAAGCGGGAAAAGCTCAGCGGCAAAAATGCTTGCCGAAAAAATCGGTGCCGCGTTCCTCGACACCGGCGCTACCTATAGAGCGGCGACACTAACAGCGATGATGAATCAGGCTGATATGAAAAACATCAAGGCTCTTGAGCAAATAATAGAGCAAACCGATTTCCAGCTCGACAGCGCCGGCGGGAAAATGACCGTAAGAATAAACGGAACAGATTGCACCGAACAGATTAGAGACCCCAAAGTTACTCAGGCCGTGCCTTTTATCGCCTCGGCTCCATCTTTGCGCAGCAAGCTTGTACAAATGCAGCGAACTTTCGCCAGCAAATACAAAAAAATCGTAACCGAAGGAAGAGACCAGGGAACGGTAGTCTTTCCAAATGCCGATTACAAATTCTTTCTCACCGCCAAAACTGAAGAACGGGCAAAAAGACGAGCACAGGAACTGGCTGCCAAAGGCCACAAAATAAATTTAGACGAACTGCAGCAGGAAATTAAAAACAGAGACACCCTGGACAAAAACAGAACTATAGCTCCAATGACCCCGGCCGAAGATGCTATAATTATTGACAATACAAATCTGACGCTCGAACAGACTGTTGAGAAAATTCTTAAACACATAGAAAATAATGGCAGCGATTAAGAAAACTCTTAGTTATGTATGGTATTTCACATGGTGCTGGGCATGCAGATTCTTCTGTACGCTTTTCTTTCAGCCCAGAGTTTATAACCGTCTTCGCATCCCCGGGAAAGGGGGTTTTTTGTTAGTCTCCAATCACCAAAGTTTCCTTGACCCGATGCTCAACGCAACTCCAATAACAAGACAATGCTGTTTCGCAGCCAGAGACTCACTTTTCAAAATTCCCTTCTTCGGCAGATTTGTCCACTCGTTCAACGCCATACCACTGAAGAGAGGCCAGGCAGACATGGCCGCTATGAGAATCTTCCTTGAAAAACTTAATGAAGGTTTCGGTCTTGTTTTGTATCCTGAAGCAACGCGGACCATCAATGGGAAAATCGCTGAGATAAAACCCGGCTTTAGCCTTCTGGCACGAAGGGCAAATGTACCTGTTGTCCCAACAGTTATCGACGGCGCCTTCGAGTGTTGGCCTAAATATCAAAAGTTATTCAGGCCCAAAAAAATCTTCGTGATGTACGGAAATCCTATATCGCCGGAAAAGATCGCTGAACTGGGAGACAGACAATTCGCAAAAGAATTGACCAAAATTCTCAGAAATATGCAGACAGAGCTCAGGCTAAAAGTCGAAAAAAAACCTTTCAATTATCAGGATGATGAAAAATGAAAGTTGTCGTTGCACAAGGTTGCGGATTTTGTCCGGGCGTAAGAAATGCCATAAAAATCGCTCAGCAGACACTGGCCAAACGGAAAAATGTCTATAGCCTCGGCGAAATTATCCATAACAAAGATGTCGTCAGACAGCTCGCAGAAGCAGGACTTAAAATCGCCAAAAATGTCAAACAGGTTCCCATTGGCATCGCTATTATCCGCTCGCACGGAGCCAGCGAGCAGGAATTAAAACAAATCAGGGAAAAAGGTCTCAAAATCGTCGATGCCACTTGCATACTCGTAAAAAGAGTACAAAAAATCGCAAAAATGCTCCACAGACAGGGATACAAAGTCGTTATTATTGGAGACAAGGGACATCCAGAAGTCCGGGCTGTAATCGGCTCAGCTCCGAATATCACCGTCATAGGAGGCAGTAACGATATTAAAAAACTCGACAAAAATCAAAAATTAGGTGTTATTTGCCAGACCACACAGAGCCCTGAACATTTTGCCAAAATGATAGCTCAAATCGCAAAAACCAGCTTTTCTGAGCTGAAAATAATAAATACTCTCTGCAAAGAGGCGATAAAAAGGCAAACCTGTGCCGTCCAGTTATGTAAACAGGTTGATATAATGTTCGTACTCGGCGGTTTGCACAGCGCAAACACCAAAAAACTGGCCGAATTGTGTAAAAAACACAATACTCAAACCTTTCATTTGCAAAATTGGAAAGAACTTGATAAAAGTGTTCTTCGCGGTAAAAACATCGCCGGCGTAACAGCAGGAGCTTCTACGCCGGAATGGGTTATCAGCGAATTTGTTGATAACCTCAAAAAGTTCGACAGCAAAAAAAAGAAGAAATAGACCCTTGTACCCATATCGGCTTGAGGGATAAAGGAAGTGGCTATTCAGGGATAGATACGCATTGGTCAGGAAGACCAATGTGTTTTTGTGTTGGTTTTGGAAAATGTGCGATGTCGCACAACGGCTTATTGCGTTTAAAGCGGATGTGGAGGACGCAACAGCTGATTAGAGTACTCCACAAAAAAGGATGGTATTATGGTTGACAGAAATATTGTTAGAAAATTAGGTTTCACTCCGCAAGAACTCGAATCCAAGGTAGATGAATTGTTTGGCGATGCGGAAAGCAAGCTCCTGACAGAGGCGCTTGAAAAGAAAGTTGACGTCCTGGCGCCGGGAAACATTCTCAAAGGCAGAATCCTGCAGCGAATAGGAAATGATGTAATTCTCGAAATCGGTCTTAAAAGCGAAGGCGTTGTGGAGGCATCGGATTTTGACGATTCCGAAGAAATTCAGGTCGGCAACGAGATAGAGGTACTGCTCGAAGAAGTCGACTCCGGCGGACTTATACTGCTAAGCAAAAGAAAAGCTGACCGAATCAGGGGCTGGGAACATATCGTGTCCACAAAAAAGGAAGGGGATATTGTAAAAGGTACTGTTATCCGCAGAATCAAGGGCGGATTGCTCGTCGATGTTGGTGTGCCGGTCTTTCTGCCGGCTTCGCAGGTGGACATCCGCAAGCCTGGCGACATTAGCAGATTCATCGGTCAGGAAGTTACTTGTGAAATACTGAAAATCGACACTGAAAACAAGAACATCGTTATCTCAAGAAGAAAAATCATTGAAGAAACAAGGGTTGCCAGCAAGGAAAAACTATTAGCGGAAATCGAAGTCGGACAGCTAAGAAAGGGCATCGTCAAAAATATTGCCGATTTTGGCGTTTTCGTCGATCTCGGCGGACTCGACGGCCTGCTCCATATATCGGATTTAAGCTGGGGCAGAGTCTCACATCCATCTGAAGTTGTTCATCTCGACCAGGAAATCGAGTGTATCGTTATCGGAGTGGACAAGAAAAACGAAAGAGTCTCACTTGGACTGAAACAGAAAAAGGCCAGTCCGTGGGAGGACATCGAGTCAAAATACCCAGTCGGCGCCAAGACAAAAGGCACTGTAGTAAATGTTATGAACTACGGTATCTTCGTAAGACTTGAAGAGGGCGTCGAAGGACTGGTACACATCAGCGAAATGAGCTGGACCAAAAAAATCAATCACCCCGGAGATATCTACAAGCTTGGAGACGAGATAGATATTATTATACTCGATGTTAATAAAGATAAGCAGGAAATATCTCTCGGAATCAAACAGCTCGAAATAAATCCATGGACAGTCGCTTCACAAAAATACCCAGCAGGCACTATCGTAAACGTAAAGGTAACAAGCCTTACAAATTACGGCGCCTTTGTCGAAATTGAGCCGGGTATCGACGGGCTGATCCACATCTCAGATATAAGCTGGACAAAAAAATATAACCATCCGGGCGAAGCTCTCCAGAAAGAGCAACAGGTTAAATGCGTTGTCCTTGAGGTCGACGAAGAAAAACAGCGGATATCACTTGGCATAAAACAGCTTACTGAAGACCCGTGGCTCCACGCAATACCGGAAAAATATCTGCCGGGACAAATTGTAAAGGGCAACGTTACAAAAATAACCAACTTCGGCGTCTTCATCGAGCTTGAGCCGGACCTTGAAGGACTGCTCCATATCTCTGAAATAGCGGACCACAAAATAGACAGCCCCCAGGATGTCGTAAAACCTGACCAGGAAATCGAAGTAAAAATTCTAAGGGTTGACAGCGACTCAAGAAAAATCGGACTGTCTATGCGAAGAGTCAAATGGGCAGAAGAAGACCAGAAACATACCACCGACGAACAAACACAGCCGGCAGAATCACTAACACAAAAAAGCGACCCTGAAGGTGACGGTCTTTTAATCCCACCAATAGGCAAACCAGAAGAACCCGCCGATGAGGCCGATACTGAGAAAACAACCAACGATGCTGAAAAGCCCAAAGACAACACCGATGCTGAGAAAGTAGAAACCGAAAAAACCGAAGATGCCAAAGAAGAACCTCAAAGCAACGACACTGAAACAATAGACGGGGCCGAGAAAACCGAATAAATCTACTATACCAAAACCCCAAAAGGCCGTTTTTCGATTTGGAAAACGGCCTTTTTTGTTCATTAACAGAGACACAAATCTGGACGATATTAAATGTGGAAAAGAAAACTATAGCTAAAAGTCCTATAAAAGGAGCCAGGATATGACAGTTTTCGACGCGACAATAAAAGACTACCTGACAGAAATAGACGAAGCGCCGCTTTTGAACTGGGAACAGGAATGCGAACTTGCCAAACGAATAATCGAAAATGACGACCCCGAAGCGCGCGACCAGCTTACCAGAAGCAACTTGAGACTGGTAGTCAGTATCGCGAAAAAATTTGCCACCGGCCAGTTACCGCTAAGCGACCTTGTAGAGGAAGGCAACCTCGGCCTTATCCGCGCCATCGACTCTTTTGACCCATCTATCGGCGTTCGGTTCAGCACTTATGCCGCGTGGTGGATAAAACAAAGTATCAAACGTGCACTTCTGCTCGACAGCGGCCCGATATCAGTGCCGACATATATGGTTGAACTCGTTAATCAGTACAGACAGGTTTTTGCAGATTTACAGGCCGGGCTCGCTGATGTGCCCAGTCCTGCACAGATAGCGAAAGAAATGGAATTGCCGCTCAAGAAAATAAATGCGATAAGGGAACTGGTCGATTCTGTCAATACCCCGCTGCAGGCCGAATCGCCGGAAACACATCGAACCTTTGAGGAGTCATTACAGCAGATATCAACACAATTGCCGGAAGATGAACTGGCAAACTCCGAAGAACTCCAAAAAGCCGTCAAAATGCTCGATAAGCTCGAAAAAAGACAAGCCGAAGTACTAAGACTCAGGTTCGGAATCGATGGCACAGAACCATTGACTTTGAAGCAGATTGGTGCTAAACTCGGCCTGACACGTGAGAGAGCAAGGCAGCTTCAGATAAGCGCTCTCAAACAGCTTAATGAACTTATGAGCGGGTAATAAGTCTCGACGGCGATTAAATTTGGAAAACAGCAGCGTAAATCTAACTGAATACATCAGAGATATACCGGATTGGCCCAAAAAGGGCATTCTGTTTCGGGATATCACTCCATTACTGGCAGATTCAAAGGCTTTTGCCTCTGCAGTAGAAGCTTTGGCAGGGCCCTACAAAAACAGGAATATCGATTATATCGCAGCCGTCGAGGCCAGAGGTTTTATCTTCGGCGCCGCTGTCGCTGTAAATCTAAACGTCGGCTTTGTACCTATCAGAAAAAAGGGGAAACTTCCATTTAAGACAGACTCTATTACTTACGACCTCGAATACGGCACCGATACGCTTGAAGTGCACACCGATGCCGTTAAAAAAGGCTCAAGTGTTCTTATGATTGACGACCTGCTCGCAACCGGAGGAACTATGGCCGCGGCCTGCAGACTCATTGAAAAAATAGGCGGTCGAATTGAAGGCATCGCATTTCTCATTGAACTGGCAGCTCTACAAGGCAGAAAAAAAATTGAAAATTATAATATCTCAGTAGAAATGCAATTTTAGTTTCGATAAAGCTATGAGAAAAATCGAGGTAAAAATCCCGACCCGTCCCAAAAGCAGCTACACGATAGTTATCGGCACAGATTTTCTGCCCAGCGTCCTTGCTAAAATAAAAAAGCTCCTGCCGAAAAAGAACCTCTTTATAATCACAGATGTGAATGTCGCTAAGACAGGCCATCTTAAAAAACTGGCCAAAAACAGCAAACTGCCCTGCTATATAATTTCTCCGGCAGGCGAAAAATCAAAGCATATCAATACCGTTATAAAAATTATCGAAAATATGGAGAAAAAAGCGCTCGGCAGAGACTGCGTGGTAGTCGCTCTTGGCGGAGGAACCGTCGGCGACATTGCAGGATTCGTCGCTGCTATTTACAAACGAGGCGTCGGCGTCATTCAAATACCGACAACCACCGTCGCACAGGCAGATTCAGCCGTTGGCGGAAAAACGGGCGTGGATTCTTCAATCAGCAAAAACGCTTACGGCTCTTTCCAGCACCCTGCCGCGGTTTACATCGACGTCAGCACGTTGAAAACTCTCGACAAAAAACAGTTCAACGCAGGGTTTGTCGAAACCATAAAACATGCTCTTATAGCCGATGAAAAATACTTCAAATACCTGCAGAAAAACCTAAAAGCTATTATTGCAAAAAAAACCAAACCGCTTGAATATATCGCGGTTAAAAATTGTCAAATAAAAGCTTCCGTAGTTGAGACGGATCCTTATGAAAAAAATAAAAGAAGAATTCTCAACTACGGCCATACAATAGGACACGCTGTCGAGTCTGCAAGCAATTATAAACTTCTGCACGGACAGGCCGTGGCAATTGGAATTATCGCCGCGAATATTATCGAGCAAAGGCTCGGCCTCGGCGGTGAAAAAAGGCTTATAGAGCTAAAAAAACTGTTCAAACAATTAAATGTCAGCCTGAAAATCCCAAAATCGATTACAAAACGGCAAATTCTTGATATAATAAGCAGGGATAAAAAAGCCGTGAACAAATGGCCCCGATTTGTACTGCTCGAAAAAACAGGCAAAGTACTGTGCAAAAAAGGCGATTACGCTCACAATATAAAACCTAAAATCGTAGAAAGTTCTATTGATATATTATTAAAACAGAGTTTTTAGTATAAGGAGTAAAGTAAAGATGTTCAGAGAACAAATCAAAGTCCTTGATTGCACTATCAGAGACGGCGGGCTTATCAACAACCATCATTTCACGGACAAGTTTGTCAGGGCTGCGTATAAAGCTGTCTCAGAGGCAGGAATAGATTATATGGAAATGGGCTATCGCTCTTGCAGAACCTTCGCACCTGAAAGTGACTACGGCCCCTGGAAATATTGCGATGATGAGAAAATAAGCAAAATTATTGACGGTATCGAATCAAATACAAAAATTTCAATTATGGTCGATGCTCATCGTGTCGCAGACCAGAAATTCAAACCCGTTGACGAAAGTCCGGTTGACCTTATAAGAATTGCGACCTACGTAAAAGATATCGACAAGGCAATCGCGATGTACAATGTCGCTCACGACCTTGGATATGAAATAAGTATGAATATAATGGCAATCTCGGCAGAAATCGAAAAAGACCTCATCGAGGCATTGAAACAGGTTGCCGAAACAGATGTCGATGTCGTCTATGTTGTTGATAGTTACGGCTATTTCTACTGCGAGCAGATTGAACATATCGTAAAACTCTACCAGAAATACCTGCCGGGCAAGGAAATAGGTATCCACTGCCATAACAATCAGCAGCTTGCATTTGCAAATACAATTGAGGGAATTATACACAACGCCAATTATGTTGACGGCTCGTTGTACGGTATCGGAAGAGGCGCCGGCAATTGTCCACTTGAACTGATTATGGGATTCCTGAAAAATCCTAAATTCCGTCTATCGCCGATTCTAAAAGTTATCGAAGATTATATGATTCCGATGCGCAAAGACCTCGAGTGGGGTTATATGATACCCTATATAATTACCGGAATACTCAACGAACATCCCAGAGCGGCAATAGCAATGCGGAAAACAAAAGACAAGGATAAATACGCGGAGTTTTACGAACAAATACTCGATGTAATGTAAGAGACTTGTTAATTTGCCAGCGCAACAAAAAGGGGTCCAGAATCTTCTTCTTCCGAACCCGTCTTTTTGCTTCACCGATTGTACTAAAACATCTATCTTCTTCCGATTAGTAATATAAATAAAAATCAAAACTTCTCAACAAAAAATTGTGGAAATTTGAAATTTTTTTAAGAATATACTATACCCAGATTTGCCTGTTGATTGGTTTTTCGGCGCAACAAAAAGGGGTTCAGAATCTTCTTCTTCCGAACCCATTTTGCTTCACCGGTTTTACTAAAAACTATCTTCTTCTTCCAAATACAATCACTCCAAGGCCTAACAACGCTAAAGTTGCAGGCTCTGGAATAGGATTTTGCGTAAGACAGATACTAAATATACCGATAGTCGAAACATTAATATCGAAATCAAGTGTAACGACCTCACTCGGCAATACTGTACCCGGGCCTGAATAAGTTATCTGTAAGTCGCCGCTTTCTATCACGGCCGAGCCGAATTGATCGCTAAAAGGGGTGCCGACAAAAGTTGCTCCCGAAAGCAGCAGTTCGTATGATGTCCATACATAACCGGTTTCATTGGTTATTGTCTTGGTGATATGGAATGTCGGGTCCACATCAGTCTCGCCGCTCATATCGACCTGATCATAGCCAAGGCTGTAGATGTTCTCGCTCAAAGTCAGCCTATCTGTTACATCATTGAAATCCCATGTATGCATTGTTCCGCCGGGATCATCAGGAAATGTACACAGGAATGTATCATCGATAAAACCCGCAAATGCAAAACTGCTCATCATCAGCACAAGAATTGTTGAGAAAATTTTCTTTTCCATTTTCTTCCTACCTTTCCTTTCTCCAAAAACCATACACACATTCCTCCATTCTGTGCAGAATTATACAAGATTGCCGTAAATTGTCAAGAAAAATTTATAAAAAATAATAAAATTTTTTGCAAATAACTTGAATAACATATCCAGTTTTGCTTTTTTTGCGGCTTTTTTTGGGGAAAAACCACACAAGTTCAATTCAATTGGGCTTTTAAGTAAAATAGCTTGCAAAAAAAGCCCTTTTTCTATAGAATCAGCCGTTCTTAAAGCGTATCTCGTTCCCCTTGCCTGCTTCGCAAGAAGCATGGGGGGCGTATTTCGTTTTACTTTGCACGGCAGAAATTATGTTTGATTCATTGACAGAAAAATTCAATAACGTCTTTCGCACACTGTCCAATCGCGGCAGGATAACCGAGGCGAACATTTCAGACGCTATGAACAGTGTCCGCAAGGCCCTGCTCGAAGCCGATGTTAACTATCACGTTGTAAAGCAGTTCTGCAAAGATGTAAGAAATGCTGCTATGGGCGCCGAGGTCATAAAGGCTCTGCGGCCCGGCCAGGTTATGATAAAAATCGTCAACGAAGAATTGACAAAGCTTATGGGCCCGGCTGACCCGAAGATTTATTTCGTCTCGCCCGGCCCGACTGTAATCCTGCTCGCCGGCCTACAGGGAAGCGGCAAAACCACTACCGCCGGCAAACTGGCAAAATACATCGTTTCAAAAGGCAAAAAACCTCTTCTTGTAGCCGACGACCTTCAAAGACCAGCCGCTATCGACCAGCTTGTAGTCCTCGGCGAACAGTTGAATATCGATGTTTACAGCGAACCAAAATCAAAAGACGCTGTCAAGGTCGCAAGAAACGCCTTAAAACACGCTAAGAAAAACAGTTATGATACGGTTATTCTGGATACTGCCGGCAGGCTTCATATTGATGAAGATATGATGACCGAGGTAGCCAACGTCGCAAAGGCAACTAGCCCGCACCAGATTTACCTCGTCTGCGACGCAATGACCGGCCAGGATGCCGTCAACAGCGCTAAGGAATTCAACGAAAGGCTCGAACTCGACGGCGTTATCCTCACCAAGCTCGACGGCGATGCAAGGGGCGGAGCTGCCCTGAGCGTAAAGGCTGTTACCGGAAAACCCATCAAATTTATCGGTGTGGGCGAAAAACTCGACAAAATCGAAGAATTTCACCCCGACCGTATGGCAAGCAGAATACTCGGTATGGGTGATGTAGTTACCCTTGTCGAACGGGCCCAGGAGCAGTTTGACGCTGAAGAAGCCGCAAAAATGCAGAAAAAAATGGCAAAAGGCAGCTTTGGCTTCGATGATTTCCTAAAACAGATGCAATCGGTCAAAAAAATGGGCGGAATGGCTGATATGCTCAAAATGATGCCCGGAATGAGCGGGAAAATGGCCGGTATGGACGTCGATGACAGCGAGATGGGAAAAATTGAGGCAATAATTCACTCAATGACACTTGAGGAAAGAAAAAAACCCGATATAATCACTCCTTCGCGCAGGAGGCGAATCGCTGCAGGTTCAGGGACGGGCCAGCACGATGTATCAGGGCTGATAAAGAATTTCGAGCGAAGCAGGGATATGCTTAAGTCTCTTTCGGGCGGTGCTTTAGGCGGATTTAAATCCCTCTTCAGCGGCGGCGGAATGGACAATATAGCCGCTGCGATGAACCAGGGAAGGAAGATAAAACAACGCTCGAAGCGAAAACAGAAAATCAGAAGAAAGGGCAAAATAAAACGCCGATAGAGCAAAAATTATCGCTGAGACAGTTTCTCGAAAAAATCGCGAAAAAAACGGACGACACCTTCGGAAAGCAGTTCAGGGGGTTTTTTGCTGATAACAAAGGCGACAGCGAACTGGCGATGCTGGCAAGTCCGAGTAGCGATGAAACCAGCCAGTTGCAAAAAGCCGTTGCGATAATGACCGAAAGCGAAATAAATAACGCCGGTGAACTGACGGATGAGCAGGTAGGGAAAATCGCTCAGGACGCGAAAATCGACCCAGCCTTACTGGCGATGTTTATTAACGGATACGCATTATATTGCAAACGTGTTTCTTCCTGATAATGGGTCGGGAGGGAAATTGATTATAAACGGAAAGGAAAATTATGTCAGTAAAACTAAGACTTACAAGGATGGGACGAAGGCACAAGCCGTTCTTCCGCCTCAACGCGATTGAATCGCGTAATCCGAGGGACGGGAAAATCCTCGAAAAGCTCGGCCACTATGACCCGATTGAGAAAGACCCCGAAAAACAACTTGTACTCAACAAGGAAAGAATCGAGTACTGGCTCAGCGTTGGCGCCATACCCAGCAATACTGTTGCGGAAATGATTGCAAAAATAGGTATCGTCAGCAAGCACTACCAGGAAGACCGGGAAAAGAGAAAAAGAGCCAAACTGCTCGCAAAGAAACAAGGTAAAGTCTTCGACAATACACAAAGGGCTCAGGCAAAGAGACTCGCTGAAAAAGCCGAGGCTGACGTAAAGGCAAAGGCCGATGCAGAAGCTAAAGCCAAGGCCGATGCGGAAGCAAAGGCTAAGGCTGATGCCGAGGCGAAAGCCAAAACTGAGGCTGAAGCAAAAGCCGAACCTGACGCAAAAGCTGAAGCTAAAGAAGCAAAGGCTGAGAGCGAAGAAAAGGCTGAACCCGAGCAGAAGACTTCTGAATAATAAAAGTAAAAGTGATGAGAATAGATATCCTTACGCTTTTTCCGGAAATGTTCGACTCGCCGCTTGCCTTTTCAATATTAAAGCGTGCTCAAAACAGCGGTATAGTCGAGATTGTTCTTTCAAATATCAGAGATTTCGCAACTAACAGTTACAAGAAGGTTGACGATAAACCTTACGGCGGCGGAAGCGGCATGGTTATGATGTGCCAGCCGGTTTTAGACTGCCTCGAACATGTAAAAAAGCAGGACGAAAGAAAAGGCAGAATTATCCTGCTGACGCCGCAGGGGAAAAAGTTCGACCAGAAAATTGCGGAAGAATTCATCGCCGAAGAAAGACTCATTCTTATCGCAGGCAGATATGAAGGCTTTGACGAAAGGATAAGAACTGCCTCGAATGCAGAAGAGATTTCAATTGGCGATTATGTCCTCAGCGGCGGAGAATTAGCCGCGATGGTCATTATCGATGCGGCAGTAAGGCTTCTGCCCGGCACACTGGGCGACGAAGGCTCGGCAGCAGACGATTCGTTTTCCGATGGCCTTCTCGAATACCCGCAATATACAAGACCGGAAGATTTCAAAGGTATGAAAGTTCCGCAGATACTGCTAAGTGGAAATCATGAAGAAATATATAAATGGCGAAAACAGCAGGCCCTAAAAAAAACAAAGAACAACAGGCCGGACCTGCTGGATAAATTGAAGAATGAAGATTGAAAATTGAAGATTTAAATTTTATTAGGAGTTCAAACAGTGAAAACTGAAATACTTGATTCGGTAGAAAAGAAAAATCTCAAGTCTGAGGTTCCGTACTTCGAAATAGGCGATACGGTTGACGTACACTGCAAGATTGAGGAAGGAAACAAAACACGCATCCAGATATTCAGCGGCACCGTAATAGCCAGAAAAGGCAGAGGCCTCAACGAAAGCTTTATCGTACGAAGAATCGTAAATGACGAAGGTGTCGAAAGAAGCTTCCCCTTACATTCACCCTACGTTATTGACGTTAAGCCTATTCGAAGCGGAAAAACAAGAAGGGCAAAGCTCTATTATCTCAGACAGCGCAGCGGAAAAAGCGTCAGACTCGCAGCAAGACGCTCTGAGCATACTACCGCCAAATCTTAAAAATTGTTCGTCTGAGGCAAGGCTGTGCTTTTTGACAAAAAAAGGGAAAATCTGCTCTCCGACAGGCATCTGCTCGGCAGATGGGGGCAAAAACAGTGCGAAAATTTCCTGAAAAAAAAGGGCTATAAGACCCTGACAAAAAATTTCTCCTGTAGAACCGGAGAAATAGACCTCATTATGGCAGCCGGGGCCGGCACAGTGGTTTTTGTGGAAGTCAAAACCAGGAAAAATGAAAATTTCGCCGATGCCGAAGCTGCTATTACTTCAGCGAAAAAGGAGAGAATGAAAAAAGCTGCAAATCTTTTCGTAAAAAAACACAAACTTTATGATAAGCCCCTGCGTTTCGATGTGGTAATAGTAATGGCCGATGAAAAAGCCAAAGCAAGGATGAGACACTATGAAAACGCCTTTTAGCCGAAAATGAAACTTATCGACTCACATGCACATTTGACATTTAAAGAACTCGCAGGCTCTATTGATAGCGTCCTGCAAAGAAGCGCTGCCGCCGGTGTTGCCCAATGCATTACGATAGGTACCGATACCAAACAAAACGAAAAAGTAATCGCGACAATAGACAAATACGGAAATCTCTTCGGCGCAGTCGGTATCCATCCCCATTACGCATCTGACATTTCAATTTCTGATACAAGTAAGGTAAAAGAATTTGCAAAACACAGGAAAATCGTCGCCATCGGCGAAACAGGTCTTGATTTTCATTACAACCTCTCAAAAAAGGCTGACCAGAAGATTCTTTTTGTAAATCTGCTCGAAATCGCCGCCGAAAAAAAACTGCCGGTAATCATTCACAGCAGAGACGCCTTCGACGAAACAATGGAGATTGTTGACAGGTTTAAAGACAGCCTGCCGAGCATCGTCTTTCACTGCTGGGGCGGAACAGTCGAGCAGACACAAATCGTCCTCGACAGGGGTTTCCATATTTCTTTCACCGGCGTTGTTACATTCAAAAATGCCGACCAGGCAAGAGAGGCGGCAAAAATCGCACCTCTTGAAAAAATGATGATTGAAACAGACTGCCCTTATATGTCGCCTGAACCTATGCGAAAACAGAAAATAAACGAACCGGCCTTGTTAGTTCACACCGCCCAAAAAATCGCCGAGTTGAAGCAGATACCGCTGGAAAATTTCGCCGAGGAAGTGACTAAAACCACAAAAAAATTCTTTCTTCTGCCCTAACTTAATCTGTCAGCTTTTCCGGGTTTGTGACAAGATATATTACCTCAACAAGAAACCTCGCCGCATAATCATAACTTACTATTCGGCCGTCAGCGGCAAGACCGAACTCAATAAATTTTCTTATTTCCGCTTTTCCATCACGAATGACAGGCTCTTCAAGTATCTTTCCTGCAGAAACAATTCCGCACTGGCCCGGCGAGGGTATCGCAAAAAAAGAATCTATCTCAAACATACCGAGTACCGTCAGCGTTATACATGCTCCCGCAAGCTCATCAAGGCTTAATTTATCATTCCTTGCCTTGTCAATAAGTTCGGCCATTTGGCATGAAATATCAGCAAGATTTTTGCTGTGCACATTTTTGATTACAGGCGTGACCAAACCCTTCACGGCGGCAACGGCAAAACCGATATTAACACTTTCGGCAATCTCAATATGGTCATCTTTGAAAACCCCTGCCATTAACGGATTTTTTTCAACTGCAATGGCTATCGCACGCACGAAAAAATCGTTCATCGAAATTTTCGTACCTAATTTTTTACTCAGCGGCCGGCGAATTTTAGCCAATTGGCTTATATCTGCCTTGGCTTGAAGGTAAAAACAAGGCTGGGTTTGTTTGGATTCGAGCACACGCTGGCCGATAAGTCGCTGAATCCTGGTTAGTGGTAAGCGTTTTTTGACCGTCATTGGCACAACCATCTACTCAGCAAGAATTATCGATTTCATTTCGCCAAGATACGAGCTACCTTCGATAGCAATTTTCAACGTACCGTTGGGCCTTATGAAAAAACTGGAGGGAACACCTCTAATACTGCTGAAAGGCGAAGGCAAAAGGCCTTGATGAGAAACAACCGTATAGCTCATATTTTTATTCTCCGCCATCGCCTTGACAACCTCCGCAGACTCATTCGAAATCGCCAGCATCACCAGCTTATCGGCGCTCATTATTTCTCGACGTGCGATAAGATGAGGAATCTCCTGAACACAAGGTCGGCACCACGTCGCCCATATAACCACTAAAACACTCCTGCCGCGGTAATCGCTAAGGCTGTGTGTTTTCCCTTTGATATCTTTTACCTTAAAATCCGGCATTTCTTTGCCGTAGTAGCTCGCAAGTATCGGATTCCAGGAACTTCGGCGAGATATAATTTTATCAAGAGTTTGTGAGATTTTATCTGGTGTCGCACTTTCGCTTGAAGGAGATGATTTATCCGGACTGCTCTTGCGGCAGCCGGGCAGTACAATCACAGCCAAAATGTAAAAAATCAGTGCTTTCTTAACTATAGCATTTAATGTCATATTATTCTCCGGTTTATCATTATTCGTTCATCTGATTTTTCATAAAAAAGCCTCGACCGTTATCGAGACCCGTAAAAAGCAGTTCGAACCGCTTGTCTTTTTTTATCCGTTCAAAATTATCGCCCGTAGCGGTAATCCCGCTGCCTGCCGAATATCCGGCGTAAACATCATTGATATCGTCAACGACATCCACATCTCTGCCGAAATAGTATATAAATGATGCGTTAGCTTTGCAATAACCAATTACATCTCACCATTTCGCCAAAACCTCAACATTATGCGCAAAATCCTAAATAACATAATTATAATCATGGACATCTCACTTCTCAACAAAAACAATAACCCCAATCGCCGCATTCACCATCGCAACAATAATAACAACCATGAAATTCCTTGAAAACTTTTTACTATACGCCTTTCGCATGAATATCATATCGTCAAGAATAATCCCCGCAAGAATCGCCATCGCCGGCATTATCGGTAAAATATAATGCTGGCGTTTCCCCCCGCAGAGAGTCATCGCAACAATCCCAGCAACAAACCAAAGCCAATAATATCCAATCGTCTCGCGCTTCTCTTCCCATATCCTGTAAAATGGCGCCAAAAGCGCAAGAGGTATAAACGCGCTGAACGGCAGCAAATAAACAAACATCACACCGAAATAATAATAAAACGGTTTTTCACCTGACGCGTATTCACCTGCTGCCCGACCAAAAAACTCATTCTTCCAAACCTCAACTGCCCCTGGCTGCTTCAGAAAAACTGCTATCGGCCAGGGCAGAAATATCACTAAAAACAAAATTACCCCGGCTATCGGCAGCAATTTCCAGACAAGTTTCCACTTACGAAAAACCGCAAAATAAAAAAACAACGCCGGAAAAATCAACAGCAGTGGCGCAGGCCCTTTGGCCAGCATCGAAAGAGCAAAACTTGCCCAGAAAACAAGCATACAGTAAATCTGCTTCTTCCGTGATTGCGCCTTTAGGCCCGAATAAAAACTCAGCATCGCAATCGCAACAAAACAGGCCAGCGCCATCTCAGGCCTGCCCGTATGACTATACTTGATATAGCAAAGAGAACTGGCCCAGATAAGAGCTGAAAATGCCCCTGCACCGAACCCCGCACAATCACAAACAAAATAAAAAATTGCAATTGCCGAAATCACTGCCAAAGCCGCGCTGGGCAGTCGAATAACAAAATCGTTCACTCCGCCGGCTATTTTCGCTCCTGCCGCTACAAGCCAGTAGGACAAAGGAGTTTTTTGCAGCCGTACCTCGCCGTTAAACACCGGCACAACCCAGTCGCCGCTTTCAATCATCTCTCTTGCGACAACTCCGACATAAGCTTCATGATTACCGATTGGTTTGCTGCCAAGTCCCCAAAACGCCGTCAAAACACAAACCCCTACAACGACAACAAGAACAATTCCCTTTATTTTTTTTCCATTCATTGCATTGAATAGTCCGTGTCAGTCTGTGTTAACCAGTCCGTGTTAGTCAGCGTTCATAAGTTTGATTATCTGCTCAAGGTCGTTGGCACATTCTATTGGCGCATTACTGTATTTGCCGAGTTTATCCTTGTGATAATTCACCGTAACATTCGGGTCTTTAAGACAATGGCCGGTAAGCACACACGCGACTCTTTCATTTGGTTTAATCACCTTCTCGCCGAGCAAAACCCCCAGCCCCGCTATCGTCGCCGCCGATGCAGGCTCACACCCCAGCCCGAATTTTCCTATTAGCGCCTTTGCATCCATTATCGCATCATCGGGAACCGCCCTCACAACTCCGTTGCAGACATCAATCGCCCGAAGACATTTTTTCAAATTGACCGGCCGAGAAATTTCTATCGCCGAAGCGCAGGTATGCGGCGAAAAATTCTTTGCCGTAAGCTCAGCGTAAAAATCATCGATTTTCTTATTATCAACCTTCCCGCCGTTCCACTTAAGGCCTCTGTTATTTACAAGCTCAGTCAGTGTATCGGCCCCGGTCGCGTTGATAATCGCCATTCTCGGCACTTTATCTATCAGCCCAAGCTGTTTTAATTCATAAAATGCCTTGCCAAATGCGCTTGAATTCCCCAGATTTCCGCCCGGCACGATAATCCAGTCCGGCACCTCCCATCTCAGCCCTTCGAGTATCCGGTACATTATCGTCTTCTGCCCTTCGAGCCGAAACGGATTAAGCGAATTGAGCAGGTACAATCCTAATTCGGTACAAACCGCCTGCACCTGTCTCATACAGTCATCGAAATCACCTAATATCTGAATCGTCTTAGCGCCGTAATCCATCGCCTGGCTGAGTTTGCCAAACGCGATTCTGCCCGCCCCGACAAACACCGTACACTTCATCCCGCAGTGATGCGCGTAAAGCGCAACCGCTGCGCTTGTATTTCCCGTCGATGCACAAGCACACGATTTGGCCCCTACCATTTTTGCATGACTAAATGCCGCCGTCATCCCATTATCTTTAAACGATCCCGATGGATTCAGCCCTTCATATTCAAGATAAAGACAGCCCTTTTCCACCCCGACAAATTCTGCAAGCACATCATTTTGCTGCAACAGCGTCTGTCCCTCGCCGATACTCACCTTAAATTTATCATCGCAGAAATCCAGCAGTTCCCTAAACCGCCACACCCCTGAAAAGTCCAGCTTGTTGTCTCTTGTTGCCCACCGCTTGCCGAAATCCGCCAGTTTCGCCGGCACATTTACCTTGTCCCAGTTATACAACGCATCGAGCAAATCCCCGCATTTCGGGCATTTAAAGTAAGACTCATTACAGCCGAATTCCGCTCCGCAGTCCGGATTTATACATTTCTGAAAAGCCGCATCTGCCATCTTACACTCCATAAGTTCCCAAAACCCCCAATTTTATATCGGGATTGTTATTATGATACGTTAATCCAAATCCACCTGAAAATCAAACATTTCATTTCTTGCCTGTCCCGTACCAATTTGCCATTTAATTACGCTAGTCCCGCAGCACGTTGCGGTGGGGTGTCTATTATCACTACGGTATAATAAGTCAGCCGAAAAAGCGGTTGACAATTTCGTATTAAGTTCCGAAAATCTAATACAGACAGATTACACTGGGGAATAGTGTAACGGTAGCACGAGTGGCTCTGAACCACTTAGCCAAGGTTCGAATCCTTGTTCCCCAGTTGAATTTTGCCGGAAATAAAACCCAGCAGAGCGGTCGAGAATCGAAAGTAGACACTTTAAATCTAAAATCCTGCATCTCTTTTTTTATTCTTGATACAAAAGGTTTTTTGCTGTATCATCCGTTCCTTTAGGCAGTTAAGGTTTGTCCATTTTACACTACTTTTTCAGGAGTTTTAGCAGTGGCAGGTATTAACGATATACGCAATATAGTTCTGCTTGGGCACGGCGGGGTTGGAAAAACCACCCTGGCTGAGGTTATTTTGCACAAGACAGGGAAAACAAGCAGGTTAGGCACTGTTGAAGAAAAAAACACAGTTGCCGACTTTGATGAAGAGGAAAAAGAAAGAAGCCATTCGGTACACTCGGCATTGCTGCATACAACACATAACGGCAAAACTATAAATCTTATTGATACCCCGGGTTATCCGGATTTTGTGGGTGCTGCCTTGACTTCAATATCGGCTGCTGACTGCTGTGCGATAGTTATCAGCGCTTCTGCAGGGATTGAAATGAACACCAGAAAGCTCTTTGCTGCTGCCAGTGATGCTGGCAAACCGAGAATTATTATCATTAATAAAATCGATGCGGACAACGCTGATCTGCCGGAACTGCTTAAAAATATTCAACAAACTTTTGGTACTCAGTGCAGATGTGCCAATCTGCCTAACGCAGACAAGTCGGCTGTAATCGATTGTGTCAAATCCGACTCAGGCGATTCGCCGGTTATGGATGTTGCACAAGGACATACCGAACTTATCGAAAGCGCTATTGAAGCCGATGATGCCCTGATGGAGGCTTACCTTGGCGGCGAGCAGATATCGCAGGAAAAAATTGCATTTGTGTTTGTTAAGGCTCTTGTCGAAGGGACAATTGTGCCGATACTTTTCACCAACGCACGAAATGAAGTAGGCGTAACCGAACTGTTGGATATGATAGTTGATTATGTTCCTTCGCCGGGGCAGGTTAAACCGGTAAAACTTATCGATGGAGAAAATCAGACCGAAATCAAGCCGGACCCTGCAGGGCCTTTAGCCGGGCTTGTCTTTAGAATTGGTCTTGACCCTCGCACAAATATGAAATATGCCTCGATAAAGATTTTCAGCGGGACATTGAAAAGTGATACGGCAATGATGCACAATACCGACAAAAAACCTATCCGTCCGGGTCACGTTTTAAAAACTCAAGGTGCTGAGACCAGCGAAATCGATGCGGGTGTTGCCGGAGATATCGTAACTCTTGCTAAAATCGAAGAGCTCCAGATAGGAGACCTTATCCATAATGGAAAAGTTGCGGGAAAATTCGAGATGCCCAGGCTTCCGTCACCGATGTTCAGTCTTGCCCTGGAACCGGCGTCAAGAGGAGATGAGCAAAAGATAGGTATCGCGATGGAAAAACTTACCGAAGAAGATGTTTGCTTCAAAGTCAGCCGGGACAGGCAAACCAGAGAACTGATTATCAGCGGGCTTGGGGATTTACATCTGCGTGTTATGCTTTCAAAGATGGAAAAGAGATTCAAACTTTCTGTCAATACCAAACCGCCAAAAGTACCGTATCGTGAGACAATTACCGCCAAGGCCGATGGTCACTACCGCCATAAAAAACAAACCGGCGGCGCCGGGCAATTTGGTGAAGTATATCTGCGGGTAGAACCGGCTCCCCGCGGTTCCCAGGAGTCTTTGCAGTGCAGTTGGGATATATTCGGCGGTTCTATTCCCGGTCAGTTTGAAGCTCCTGTTGTCAAAGGTATTGGAGATGTTATGGAAACAGGTATTGTTGCCGGGTTTCCGCTGCAGGATATAAAAGTCTCTGTATATGACGGGAAACATCACCCTGTTGACTCCAAAGAAGTGGCGTTTCGTGCTGCGGGAAAAGGCGCTTTCACCGATGCTCTACTAAAGGCAAAGCCGTGTCTTCTCGAGCCAATCGTCAATATTGAAGTTACCATACCCGCTGAATATGTCGGCGATATTGCAGGGGACCTGTCCAGCAAGAGAGGACGCGTCCAGGGGCAGGATATGCTGCCGGGCAATATGATGACCATAAAAGCTCAGGTTCCGTTGTCGGAAATTTCAAACTATGACAGTCAGCTCAAAAGTGTTACCGGCGGCCAGGGTAGCTACTCGATGACACTTAGCCATTACGAAGTTGTTCCGCCAAATGTTCAGCAGCAGGTTGTTGCTCAGTACGCAAAACAAAAACAGGCAGAA
The DNA here is from genome assembly GCA_964440045.1 of uncultured Planctomycetaceae bacterium. GTDB lineage: Bacteria > Planctomycetota > Phycisphaerae > Sedimentisphaerales > UBA12454 > JAFGGI01. The sequence continues at coordinate 22,484 of CAYTQR010000011.1, forward strand.
TCGGGAGATTGATTTTTCAGGCCAAAAAGTGCAGGATAATCTGTTTGAATGGCACAAATAAAAGTCTCACTGACAAAATGCAATAATTACGATTCTGTAAATATTCGAGATGCGTTACTGAAACACTTCAATCTTCACGGCGGTATCGGCGCTTTTATCAGCAGGACAGATACAGTTCTTATAAAGCCCAATATGATAGCGCCGAGACCTGCAAGCTGTGCCACTCAGACTGACCCTGCAGTAATCGTTGAATTAGCGAAAATCCTTCTCGGTGTTGGTGCAAAACCTTTTGTCGCGGACTCCCCGGCATGGGCAGATACGATTGCTTGTGCTCAGGCTCTTGAAATGATAGAGCCTTTAAAAAAACTTGGAGTGCCGATAAGACAGCTTCGCAAACCAGTCAGTTGCACACTTGAGCATTCAGGGACAAAAATAGGCATAAGCTCTGTTGCGCTTGAGGCTGATAAGATAATAAATCTGCCGAAGCTCAAAACTCATCAGCAGCTTGTGGCGACAATCGCCGTCAAAAATATGTTCGGCTGTGTCAGCGGAAAGGCAAAGGCAATCTGGCATTATAGAAAAGGCGCAACATTTGACGATTTTTGTACGATGCTTTTAGATATTTACAAGCTGCTCAATCCTGTATTGACTATTGTTGATGCTGTTGTTGTGATGGAAGGTCCCGGCCCCATAAGTGGAAATCCCAGGCAGCTTGGCTGGCTGATTGCCTCACAAGAACCGATAGCGGCCGAAATCGTATGCTGCGATTTAATCGGCCTTGCTCCCGAACAGCTGCCTTTAGTCAGAACAGCTAAAAAAATAGGTTTTGGCTGTACAAACAAACAAAATATTCAAGTTGTTGGCGATTCTATGCCAAGCCGGAAGTCTGTCAAGCTTGTTCCAGCAAAACAGATATCGCTGAGGTTTACACCTGTCAGAATCGTTAAAAGCATATTTCGGCAGATTTTTATACTTGTAAAATCAAAGTCTAAAAGAGTGGAGCAAGCTTAGTTAAATTGACATATCCGGCTCGGTCTATTATCATTTTGTTTGATGAAATCGAACATTAATATCCTTGGCATAGAAACAAGCTGTGATGAAACTGCCGCTGCTGTGGTACGCGACGGCACAGAGGTGCTGGCAAATGTCATTTCCTCACAAATCGAACTGCACCAGAAATTCGGCGGCGTCGTGCCGGAAATCGCATCACGGGCACATATCGAAAAGATTTACCCAATTATTGACCGGGCAATCAAAGAATCAGGGCTTGACAGCAGTTGCATAGATGCGGTAGCTATTGCAAATCAGCCGGGCCTTACGGTTGCTCTCGTCGTAGGAATAACCGCGGCAAAGACACTTACGCTTGTCTGGGAAAAACCTTTAATTGCAATTAACCATATCCACGCGCATCTTCAGTCGGCAATGATGGAAACAAATGATTTACAGCTTCCCGCCGTGGCACTTGTCGTTTCAGGCGGACATACGAGTTTGTACGAATGTGAAAATGTTCTCCAGCCCCAGCTCCTTGGCTCGACTATTGACGACGCAGCAGGTGAGGCGTTTGACAAAGTTGCAACAATTTTAAATCTGTCTTACCCCGGCGGGCCAAGTATTGAGAAAGCTGCCAAAGAAGGGAATCCTGCTGCAATCAATTTTCCGCGCACAATGCTCGCAAATGACTCTCTTGATTTTTCATTCAGCGGCATAAAGACCGCAGTTCTGTATCACTGCTGCGGCCAGGATATGAAGGGCCAAAATCGTGTCGATAAAATGAGCCAAAAGGAAATTGCAGATATAGCGGCTTCGTTTCAGGCTGCTGTTATTGAGGTCCTTGTGAAGAAAACCCGGATGGCAGCCGATAAAATCGGAGCAAAAACCATACTTTTAGGCGGAGGTGTTGGAGCCAATACCCGCTTGCGACAGGAACTTGAGGAAATGGCAAAGCAAACCGGCAGGAGAATGCTGATTGCCCCCAAAAAATACTGTACAGATAATGCTGTAATGGTCGCATCTCTGGGATTTCATAAATACAAAGCGGGTCTTTTTGCCGATATGACTCTTGAAGCAAAAGCCGGCTGTTATGATTGAAAGGCCAATTATGCAAAGAATAACGGAAATTCCAAAACTGTCTGTTCGTAGAGCGGATGCCCACAAGGGCGATTTCGGCAAGGTCTGTATAATTGCAGGCAGTACGGGCTTTAGCGGCGCTGCGGCTATTGCCGCCAAAAGCGCACTTAGAAGCGGCTCTGGTCTTGTAAGACTGGCGGTGCCGAAAAGTATCCTGCCGATTGTCGCTGCGATTGAGCCTTGCTATACGACGATTGGGCTTGCAGAAGATTCCTCGGGAAAAATCAGTGCCAAAGCTGTCGATACGGTTTTAAAAGCTGTTGAGGACAATGATATTATTGCTTTTGGTCCCGGCGTTGGTGTATCCGGCGGAGTCAAAACCGTGCTTGAAAATCTTCTCCGGCTTGAAAAAAGGGTCGTTATAGATGCTGATGGATTGAATAACTTGGCAGTTTTGCCGAATTGGCCTGATATATGCAAGGCAAATCTTATTCTTACTCCTCATCCCGGCGAGATGAAAAGACTCTGGGCAGGACTTTTGCGCCAACCAATGCCACAGGACAGAGAAACGATTGCAGTTGAATTTGCCAAAGCTGCCAAAGCTGTTGTTGTATTAAAAGGCCACGGCACGGTGGTTACAGATACTGAAAAAATCTACGTCAATACTACCGGAAATCCCGGTATGGCTACCGCAGGCGCAGGCGATGTGCTGACCGGAATAATTGCTTCTCTATGCGGACAGGGACTTGATAATTTTGATGCTTCTGTATTGGCCGTTTATGTTCACGGTCTTGCCGCAGATTTAGCGGCAGAAGAAAAAGGCCAGATAAGTCTGATTGCAACCGATATTATTGATTATCTGCCGCAGGCTTTTAAAGGCATATCGGGCAGTTAATCCTTTTTCACGTAGAGCGTCTGTGTGGGGAAGGCAAATTCAATACCTTCGGCATTGAAACGCTTCAGGATTTCAAAATTTACCTTTTCATTTACTTCATGCCAGTGCCAAAAGTCTGCAGGCGTCACCCAGTATGACATATATATGTTCAGCGAGCAGTCGTTAAAATCACTGAAATAAACCCGTGATGGTCTTTTAGTGTCTTTGTTTATATCAGGTATTCCGGCAAGAATTTCCTTTATAATGCTTACCGCTTTTTTGGTTTTTTCGTGGCCTGAGTCGTAAGTTATCGTAATATGCGAAGTTCTTCGGATGAAGGGGCGTTTGCCGATGTTTTCTACCATCTGGTTGGCCATCATACTATTGGGGATTGTTACAAGATGACCTTCAAGCGTGCGAACACGCGTACTTCTAAACCCTACCTCTTCGACAGGCCCCATATGTTCGCCTATCTTTATGATATCATCGATTTGAAATGGCCTGTCGGTGAAAATAGTTATTGAGCCGAAGAAATTCGCTATCGTATCCTTTGCAGCTAAGGCGATTGCGATGCCGCCGACGCCGGCGCTTAACAGAAGAGATTTTACATTTTGGCCGAGTATGTTTTCCGCAATCAGCAAAACAGCAATAATAGCAATTGTTATTCGCAGGCTCTTGCGGATAACCGGCACGAGCATATCGTCGAGTTTGGTCTCAGTTTTTCCGACGACCTTCTTTAGATAATACTCAGCTATATCGACAAGCCGGTAAAGAGCATAAGCCAAAGATATGGCGATAACGGCCTGTGCGACTTTGTCCCAGGTGGCACTTACACTCATATTGATACCGTTTTCATCGCTGAAATGAAGCGGAATTTTACAGATTGCAATGCCGATACCGAGTATTGCCACATAAGTG
>CAYTQR010000012.1:0-10736 GCA_964440045.1 uncultured Planctomycetaceae bacterium
AGCTCAGTTGGCTAGAGCGCCTGCCTTACAAGCAGGAAGTCACAGGTTCGAGTCCCGTATCGCCCACTGGTAGAGTTTAAGATTGAATCTTCCTTCCGTCCTTCGCCCCTAATGGGCTACGGAGGACAGGTCGTCAAGACTTCCACTTTCGCTTTCCCATTCGTAATAATGATGGAGTACAAGATATACCCTGCGATTTCGAGGAAAAATTAAAAAACCTAAAAGAATTCAATTGGCACTCTGTTGTTTATTTTCAACAAGCGACGTCAAGTATTAACGTAAATATGCATGGAAAAGACAAGATGAGAAAACTTTTCGTACAAATTTCAGGTATAAAAGTTGTTGTCAGTGCCAACTCGAATTATTTGTCGAGCAGAAAGATTTAGAGAATTTTCTTGACAATAACCTGACGGCAAATTACAAGAGTAAAGTTGTTTTCGAGGTTGCCGGGCAGGAGGAATTCTCGGCCTGTTAGGGCAGCATGTTTTAAAGGATACTAAAAAATAGAACGGGGAGAGTGTATGTACTCAGAGATATGCAGAGAGTAATTATTTTTTAGACAGGAGATTTTAACAATGTATAAAAGGCCTTTTTTCAGATTTCTAATTTTTGTGTTTTTGATATCGTTGCAAACTTTCGTATATGCTGTCGAAGATATACCTGGTCTGGAGATTACAAAAAAGCAAATTGACAAATTGATAGATTCCGGCAAGTCTTCTGCGGCTGCTGCAATGGAAGATAAAATTATTGCCGACAATTCAAAACATCCGGATCTGCCGAAGATTATTTCCGATATGGCTGATGACCGTGCGAAGCTGCCGTGCCATGACTACGGCAGAGCTAAGGCGTTATATAAACGTCTGATTAAGCAATGTCCGCAGAATAATTATGCAAAGCGGGCCGGTCTTGAGGTGTCAAAGATTGATATATTTTCCAAGATGGAAACCGGCAAACTAAAATCGGCCGGCGGCGATGTAGAGCAAATGATAGCGGGCAATTCAGACAATCCGTATCTTTCTGAGGCTCTTTATGATGTTGCTGTCAGATATACCAAGAGATATTATTTTGACCGCGCCGATGCTTTGTACAATCGGTTAATAGAGCTTTGTCCTGCGGATTCTTTTACGGAAAAGGCGAAATTCGAACAGATAAAAAACAATCTCTTTTCGAAGTTCAAGAGGGGCGAGTCTGTCGACGGCATATTAAATGATACAGTGGCTCAATACCCTAATCATAAACATTTACCGAGGGTGCTTTATTTTGCAGCGGATAAATATGAAGAGAACTATAACTACGAAAAAGCTAAGGCACTTTATAAGCAAACCCTTATGGCGAATCCGGATAGTTCTTATGGCCGAAAGTCAACACTTGAGCTTGTAAAAGTTGACATCTACGAAAAAATAAGCGATGGCGATTTTGCCTCTGCACATAATTTAACTGAAAAACTCATAACAGAACACCCTACACATCCGTATCTGCCGGAGGTTTTATATAATATTGCAGATTACTATAGAAAGTGCCGCAATCACAAACGTGCCAAGCAGGTATATTCACGTCTGATAGCTCTTTATCCGGAGGATAGGTTTTCAGCCCGCGGACAGGTGGAGATGGCATTACTTGATATAAGATCGAAAATGTCTATGGGTACGTTTGACCCTGCTGCCGGTGAGCTTGAACGATTTATAAATGGGCGCCAGAAAGATTACTTGCTGGCTCGCAGATGTTACGAGCTTGGTTATAATTGCGCATATGCTCACGATTATGAATCGGCAATTTCAGTTTTGGAAACGGTTTGCCGGCAGTTTAGTGAGTATAGTTACTATTACGGCAGGGCAAAGATACGTTATGGTGCTGTGAAGATATGCAAAGATATTAAAGCCGGCAATTTAACAGAAGCACAAAAAGGCATAAAAAAACTGAAAAATGATTATGCCGGATGTTACTATATGTCAGGCCAGTTGTATTTTATAGCCAGGGTATATTTGCATTGTGGTTATCCGGATCAGTCCAGCGCATTGTGCGATGACGTGATAAGTATGGGCCAGGGCAAATATGTTACGCATAGTAATATGTTCAAGTCTCGCTTAAATATCCATTCACGTCTGAAGACAGGTGATCTGGCTGGTGCAAAGCAGATAGTTAGCGAGTTTAAGTCAAAGTATGCAGGTTCGCTCCATCTGACCGAAGGTATCCTTGAATTAGCAGAAGAGTTTTATACTAAAGGCCTGCATGGCGAAGGCGATAATGCTGATTATCTAAAAGAGACAATAGCAATATGTCAGGGGCAGGAAACGGCTGAGACTGATTTTCAGATTCAATCTCTTAGAATGCTTGCCGATAGCTACTTTAAGTTGGGTGATTTTGCCAAATCGGCGTCTTACTATCAAAAAATCGTAGATGAATATCCTGACAGTTATTCTGTCTGGCACATACAGTTCATGGTGGGTCGTGCGTATCAGCGGATGCTCAAAGCAGGGGGCATATCAGAAGAACAGGAGGCTGTCGGCCGGATTAAGACTGCTTATCAAAAACTGCTTGAAAACTATCCAGACTGTCAAGCTGCAAAAATAGCTCAGAGGTGGTTAGGAAATCATAATTAAAATAAGGTAAAGGGATACCGAGATGAACGATTATAGAAAGTTGGTTGTTATTGTAGTAATCTCATTTGTTTTAATAACCACGGGAAGGTTGCTCGCAGGTGGCTATAACCCTTCTGATTCTCCGCCCGTTGCTGATTTAGTGGCCGAACCTGCATGTGTAAAACTTGGAGACAGTGTAGAGCTTAACGGCTCAGCTTCCTACGATGATCATGGCATTGATAAGTGTGAGTGGGACTGGGATTATAACGGCATATTTGGTGCGGATCGTACTGAGACGCCCGGAGATAAAAAGACCAGCTATGAGTATAATAGCACTGGTATCTATACCGCAGCATTGAGAGTTACGGATGGTGAAGAAAAAACTGACATCGATACCTGCATAGTTAGGGTAGTGAAGATTTGCAACCTGCGCACAAGCGAGAAGTACATCTCTATTCAAGCTGCTATAGATGAAGCAGAACCTAACGATGTGATAGAGGTTGGCCCAAACCTTCATATGGAGAACATAAACTTTTCAGGAAAGAATATAACATTACGAAGCGATGATTCGAATGATTGGGATGTTGTTAGTGCAACAATAATTGTTGCTAATGACCCTAATAAAGCTGTTGTAACTTTTGACGATTCTGAGGATGTTAATACTGAATGTCCGTTCTGCGAGCTTCCTCCTTCTGTGATTGCCGGCTTTATGATTACCGGCGGTTCACGTGGAGTAGAATGTAATGACACTTCGGCTGTTATCAGGAACTGTATTATCACGGGAAATGGTAAAACAGATGGTTTGGGCGGCGGCGTTTATAATTGTAATTATGCCACACCTTTGATAACGAACTGTTTTATTGTGGATAATGATGCCAACTATGGTGCAGGTATTTATAATGTTAACTATTCAGATGCTATTATACGTAATTGTGTGATAAGCGAAAATATAGCGAACCAGAACGGCGGCGGTATATACAACAAAAACTGCTCACCTGTTATCATTAACTGTACGATAACTGATAACGAAGCAAACAACGGCGGTGGTATGTACTGCTATGGTACTTCATCCGAGCCGAAAGTAACAAATTGTATTTTCTGGAACAATACTGCAGATGTTTCCGGCAATGAGATATTTAACGCCGACTCTGCATGGCCGGATTTTAGCTACTGTGATATTGAGGATTCCAACGGCAGCGGAGATAATTGGTGGGATGCTATCGGGCATGATGGCGGTGATAATCTCGATGATGACCCTATTTTTGCTGATTATGATGTTCTCCCTGGTTACATTGATGTCAATTTGGTTTCCTATTGGAAGTTTGACGAAACCAGTGGTTCGGCCGCATATGATATGGCAGGTAATAACAGTGGTGCTGTTCACAATGCAAATTGGACAGCGGGCAAGTTTGAGGGGGCATTGGATTTTAACGGTACGGATGATTATGTATCTATGCCGGATTCGACAAGCCTTCATTTTACAACGGGCGATTTAGCAATTTCGCTGTGGATAAAACCGGCGGATTTGACTGATGGTGGGATATTGGGCAAATATGACAACTGGAGTGAATATAACTATGCTATCTGGTATAAAGGAGGAACATTATATTTTGAGGTGGGTAACTCCGGCGAATCTGGCGAAGCAGAATTTCAAACAGTGGTTAGTAGCACAGATGTCAATACAGCCAATCAATGGTATCATATCGTCGGCACTTATGACCATAATGATGTAAAGTTATATGTCGATACCCAGGAGGTTGCCAGTGAAAGTGAGAACCAAAATTTAGGCAGTGGTGCTATTCCTTTGTGTATAGGTACCGTCAGATATAATGGTGTATCAGAGGGTGGCAGCTACCACGAAACTGCTGATTACTTTAACGGTAGAATAGATGATATTTGGATTTTCAACAAAGTCCTGTCTTCTCTGGAAATCGAGCGACTTTACCAATATGCACGTATAAACAAATATGAATATCTTCTGGATTACAATTCACCCTGTATAAATGCCGGTGATCCTTATGGAAATTATGCGGACCAGAACGACATCAAAAATGGACTGAGAGTCAGGGTGGGCAGGGTAGAAATCGGCGCAGATGAAGTGGCTTCTGTTGATGTAAGTGGTGTGTACGGCACTTCCTTTGAAAAAAAACAGGGGTTTGAGTCGTCGGGGACCGATGCTTATATTGCCTATTATGATGGGTGGGAAGTCGATGGTTCTGGTTATGGTTTTATTACAAAGCACAGTTTCGAAGAAAATGATTATCAATATCTTTCTATTAATCGCGCTGGTAGTAATAGTACTATTGTCACAAAGGAGTTTATTGGCGATGGTATCGGAAGTAAAATGCAACACATAAGAGTTAGCTGTATTCCGACAAAGGAGGATTATATTGATATATTAAACAATGGCAATAAAGTGACTTCTATTCATTTTGAAAATGACAGCAATATTCATGTTTGGGATGGCGGAAGCTATGTTGACACCGGAATAAACTATACAGACGCTGCTGATTCAGCTCGCAACTTCTTTGACGGCAATCAGCCGGGTGAGCCTAATTATCAGAACTCATGGTTGGAATTTGAGATAGTACTTGATTGGAACGATTGCACTTACGATGTTTTTTGGAGTTATTGGGACGACAGCAATAGTACCTATCATAGCAGAAAGTTTATTGATGCAAATGCTGCATTTGATCAGGATTATACGTACTTTACGCATATTGAATTTATTCACTCCAATGAGGCTAATAACTTTGAAATCAACAGGATGTCGGTTTCAAATGAGTCTTCTGCAGGGGGCCAGATAGGAGTAGGTAAAGATGTATATATATATTTTCCGACAGGGGATTCTTCTAATCCGATAAAAGGCAAATGCGAACTTATCGGCTCGGTATGGTATGAACAGCTTGGTCACTACGTCATTAAATACTGCCCAACAGATCAGAACCCTGATACCAATGAATTAAACTGGGAGGAGATTTGTGAGAGTGGAGATACGGCTGAGTCGGAGGTGCTGGGTGTATGGGACACTTCGGCCCTGAAGAATGGCGACTATTACTTAAGAATTGAGCTATACAATGATATTGGTTTGCTGCATAACAAAAAGATAATCGCAAAGACGATGAGCTACAATAACGACGGATACCACAAGGATGTTAATATCCCCTATCCAGTGTACACTAAGCTGAAAAGCGGGAACTTCTATTATGAGGAAAAACCTGACATAGCTGTCGATTGGCCCGGCCAGTTTCCTTTTGAATTCAAGAGGCTGTATAATTCCAATCGTGCCAGGAGCGCAGTGCCGCTGTCGTTAGGCTGGACGTATAACCACGATATAAAACTTTATGAGGATTGTACATTTAACTGGACAACCGATGGTAATGTGCCTGCGGCAGATGCGCAGGGACTTGGTATAGGCAGAATCTGGCTGATGAACAGCGGCTCATCGGCGATGTATACGGGAGAAGTGGATCCTAATGACAGTAACAATGTAATCTATAAATCTGTCCTGACAAATGATCATATTATTCGGACAAGTAGTCGTGATGATACAGCGTTTACGGTTTGCTATACTTACTATGGAAGGGACGGTATTGAGATAGAATTTAACCGGCTATATTGTTCTGAATGTAATCCTGTCGTATATCACCTGAACTATATTCCTCCTGCAGGTGAAGGCGGAGTTGACTGGTCGGTCTTCGTAGGCGCAACGGAAAAAAGAGACCGATTTGGCAATGCGCTGAAATATGAATGGTATTATGTTGGTAATACTCCCCTCTATCTTACCGAAATAACCAATAACCGCACGTCTGCCCGTATAGAATTTGAAATGAGCAAAGATGAAGATTACCCGCAGTTATACGGCAAGGTTTCTTTATTTACAGGCGAAAGCAGCGAGCCGAATATAATGACAGTATTTTACGATTGGAAGTATTATAATTCGGATGATGGTCGGGCGGAGTATTTACGTTATTCGAATCTTTATGCGCTGCCTGATTTTCCGAGTTATGTAGTGACAAGGTCAACAGATAGAGTATTGACAGAACCAGAAGCGGAGGAGGAGGAGCTTTTGTACCTGGAGCATGAACAGTACAGCATTAGCAATGTATCCGGTTCTGGCGATGTTTATCTGCTGAACGGTAATCCGTTCGGGTGCATACACGAGCGTGGGACTTTTATTGTTGGTTATAATTATCCTGATAACAAAGTTAACGATAAAATATATGAAAAGCCGCAGTACGCTCGGTTAGCACCTTATTGGGGTGGTTACCAAACGTGGTTGCTAGAAGAGATTGCCTATAGTTATGATGATTTGAATAATTTAGTGACGACACATTCATATAGCGATAGCGGATGTAGTGATTATAATCCTGGCACTGATTATATTAATTTTAAGACAATTACGACTGTGCAGGATAGTAACGGTGCTCTTTTGAGCCAAAAGATTCGAGGCAAGCCAGTGACTGATAGTAGCTATGTTGGTTTTTCATCTGTTGCAAATCTTCTCCACCGTCCAAAAGGCAGCGGTGCTGTGGATACAAGTTATCTTTATGAAGATAATCGCTTTCCGACCAAACCTACACAAATAATCGAATGTTTTGACGATGATGGCCTGGTTGATGACGAAGGCAGCCGTTATGACCGTGACAGCCGTAAAACAAGAATGAAATATGACCAGTCCGGTAATCTTATAGAACGCAGAGCTTACATTGACATTAACGCAGCTTACTTTACGGCAAATCAGTGGGAATTTCATCCATTGTACGATTTTCCAATTCGCCAGACTACCTGGCAGGGCTACTGCTATGACAGTGGCGGAGATACGGTTCCACCAGGCAGCGGCAGAATCGAAACCCTCTACGTATATGGCGATGCAAACGGCGATGTCAACAGCATAGGCGAATTCCTGCTGCAAAAGAAGACTCTCTTAGACGATACCGGCGAAGATGTATGGGCGACTACCTCTTATACCTACTATGACGATGAAGCTAACGGGCTTACAGGGCTTATCCGTTCCCAAGAGGACCCGGCCGGGAGTATTACCTTCTACAAATATGACCCCAACGGCTTCGTCAGTAAAATCTGGAAAGGCGCCGAACTGGATGACAATGACGTCCCAATCGGTAATCCGCAGGAAAGATACTACCACGATGAATTGGGCCGGCCTCTATTGATCGCCGATGCCCTCGGCGCGGTAACAATGAATGTCTATAACGGCTTTGGCAGAATAGAAGAAACAATGAAATACCACGATATAACTGCTGTCAGCCGAGAAGATTTTGACCCGACTGTATATGACGACCCTGAAATTCCTGAAGATGACAATGACTTCGATTCACTAAAACAGTACCTGTATTACGAGTTTCCACTAAGAAAGGGGGCATCTCATCCTCTTGAAGAAGATGGAACAAATCCTTCGGAACTGCTTGTTGATGCCGGATACGTCAAGGAAATACTCGATACGAACGGCGTAATACGAAGACGTCACAACTACGGATTCGATGCGGCCGAGCCTACGGTATTTGTCTATGATAATAACTCGGTAATGTGCCAAAGCATAATGCCGGACGGCCAGCCTTTGATGAAGTACTATATTCCTAATGGTGATTGTAGTGTAGCAAACTCTGTCAATAGCTCCGGGTTCAGTCAGGATATTTATTATGACTCTATGAACAGGCCGACACATGAAATATGGCGACAAAATACGTTCGTCGAGCACGAAGAGCTGCGTGATTATTCTGATGAGCCTTATCAGTCACTGGCGGTAAAACACAAAGAAACAGGCTACTTCGCTGATGGCAATAAGCAATTTGAAAAAACATACAAGATAACCTGTCAGGAAGATTGTAATGAAGCTTTTTACTACGAGTGGCAATGGCGCATTACACAAAGGCTCGAGCAATATACCGAATACGAATACGACCATCTCGGCAGGCTCATTAACCAAATCGACCATAATGATGCCAACTCGCTGTTAAGCAATCCGAGAATAACGAGCTTCGGATACGATGCGGCAGGAAACAGGCTTTACGTTATCGACCCTAACGATAACGCAATCTTCACCGACTACGACAACGCCAACCGCAAAATAAGAACGTACTTCCCAATAAAACTGATGACTGACATTGAAACTACAAAGGATAACGCCATACCAAAACAGGACATCGATTATTACGCTAACGGCAAAGTTGCAGCTGTAACAATGTACGGTACTAATGGTATTGCCGTCCTTGCGCAAAAGGGGTTTGTCTATGATGCTCGCGGCAGAATTGCAACCGTTACTGAAAAAATAGATGCTACCACAGATGCTGTAACAAACTATCATTACGCCGATTATTCTGACGCCGAGCTTTTAGGCCCAACAGGCGATAAAAATTATCATATCCAAATTGTTGATGCCGAGCTGCAGTCGACATATATCCAGCTTAACGAATACGGTATGACCAAAAAGATCCGCTATCCCTCCGGCAACTATGAAAAAACCGAATATACGAACGAAGTTTACGATGTTAACGGTGTTAAATTGTTCACATATATCCTGCCTTACAAAAAGAGCGTTTGGGACGTCAACGGCGTCGAACAACAGATAACGTACGAATATGACGAATACGGAAAAGTATCAAAAATCATCTATCCTGACGGCGGGTACCTCGAATACGAATACGGGCCGAGGTGTATGGGCAAATTCGGCAGGGTAAAGAGAATAAGAGACTACAGAAATGATGCCAACGACAGGTACGGCAGTCTCGGCAACAGTTACCAATACGCCTACGACAGCTTCAACCGGATAATGTCCTACAACGACAGCAACGAATATATTATAAACTACGACTGGCGGGCGACAGATAGCCAAAAACGCCGAATTACTGTAACCGAAGCGGAAGATGCAAACGAGATTCTCTATGATGTCACTTATGCCTATGACCCGTTCGGCGGGCTTGAAAGAGTCTATGACCCCTGCATATTAGATATAAATATAGCCTCAATGCAATATGACGACAACGGCAGGCGCGAAAAACTTTCATACTTCCTTGACGGCAGTTCGGCCGGCTATACAATTAGCTTAAATTATACCTATAACAACGATAATATGCTTACAGGCTTTGATACAACTGCCGGCGGTTGTTGCGGTACTTGGCCGACATTTAAGCTTTATGGTACAACAGTTGATGGTTTGGGCAGGTTAACCTTTGCCTGCGAACAACTTACAAGACCTGATAAATCAATAGTTGGGAGTTGTCGTTCCTTTGGTTATGATGGCTTGTCGCAGTTAACACATTTCAGCGGTTATCGGGATTATATTTATCAGGATAACGGTAATATGACCAGCAGGGACCAAATGAGCTTTACCTATGCGGGCAATGAAATGATAACCGCAGGCGGTGCAAGTCTGGACTATGACGAAAATGGTAATCTTGAATTGGTTGACGAAACCACTGGCGATGATACAACTATGGAGTGGAACTGGGATGGCAAATTACGGTCAGCCATCTGTGGCACGAAGTCATTAAGCGTCAAGTACGATCCGATGGGTAATCGTATTTACAAGGATTCGAGTGAAACTGGCGAACAGAGATATATCGTGGATGTAACGGGTGATTTGCCGGTGGTTTTATTGGTTGTCGACCCGACCGATTTTTCTGTTGACAAAACATATTTTTATGCAAACAGCCAGATATTGTCTGAGTACGATACTGCTACAAGTTCACAGTACTTCTACCTGCAAGACAGGCTTGGAAGTATAAGGCAGGTACTTGACGATACAGGTGCTGTGGTAAAGATGTTTACGTATTCGCCATTTGGCGAAACGTTGGAGGATGAGGGCAGTTTTTACACTCCTTGGCAGTTTACAGGACAATATCTGGATAGTGAAACAGGATTTTACGATTTTAGGGCCAGACAGTATTCGCCGTATCTTTCGAGGTTCGCTTCTTACGATCCTGTATTTGGCAAACCCTCTAACCCGCTAACACTGCATAAGTACTTGTACTGTTTGAATGATCCAATGAATAGGATAGATCCGGATGGGAGATGGTCTGCCGCTGTACTTACAGCGCCAATAATGGCTGGTTATGGAACCCATGCAATTGCAATAGCTGTTACAGCTTACGGAGGCGCACATAGCGATGATGCCGCGATATCTAGGGGTATTCTTCT
>CAYTQR010000012.1:10746-26054 GCA_964440045.1 uncultured Planctomycetaceae bacterium
GAGTATAGGCAGTGTAATGGCTATGGTGTCTGGTGGTGTTGAGGTTACAGATGCACTTATTGTTTCAATGCGAAACAGAAGAACTCAGTTTCCAAAGGAATATGACTATGGGGACAAGAAGCATAATGTTGACAGAATAATTGATGATTGGGATCGAGGCATGCAAGGTGATCCTGAGCATAGAAACGATAAGGATCCAGATAAGAAATGGCTTCGAAGGCTTTTAAAACTTCTCGAATTGTTTAGTCCCAAGGAGTGAAAATGAAACAGAAATACAATTTTCTACCTTACAAGCTCACTGAAGAAGAAATTGCCATAGCTCCTATGGGTTGGACAAGAACTATGTCCAATTATACGAACCGTAGGAAAAAGGCGATCAAGGAAGCTAAACCGGGCTATAATACACTACTTGCAACTATTTTAGTTGCCATTGCAAAGCGTGATCGAGATCTAATTAATGCCGCAAATGAACTGGTAAATGGTAATATACCTAGGCATATGTATTTGACTCTTGTTGGTTCTGCGTTATGCGATTTTGGGGATGAAGAGGGATTAAAGATGTTGCGGGAGGCGGCGGAATTAGATTCGTCACATTCTATGTTGCTAATCCTTGCGGCAGATACAGATGATCTTGATGAAAAGGAAGATTTAGCTAAAAGAGTTCTGAATGAAAACCCCAAAGATAGTGATGCTCTGCGACATCTTGCCTATGCCAAATATTTTAAAGGTGAGCACCAGGAAGCAGAACGGCTGATTAATGAAATTTTGTTAAATGAGCCGGATAATATTTATGCTTTGGAAGACAAAGGTAATATTTATTTTGATAAAGAAGAATATGATAAGGCGTTGGGGCAATATTCGAAAGTAAAACTAAAACCACTACCAATCTCTTTACAGTTTAAAATTTGTCATTGCTACTATTTGCTCGGCATGCTTAAAAAAGCAAAGAAAATTGCTAAAAAGATACAAAACAAAGTTCCTTTGGCTTACGATATTGGGATGAGTGTTGAAAAAGCTAATGCCTTGTTAACGGAAATTTTGAATTCTTGACTTATCAATGCGGATGAAACAATTGGTTATCCCGGCGAGGCCAACAGAAGCCATACAAGCGACTTTATCTACAATATGCGAAGCAATCTTATTCAGGCTGAGATTAATGACATCAACGACTCAACATGGTTTGCATGTTACTTTTATAAAAAGGATGGCAATATTTACCTGAGATATGCTTCCGATACACCAGAACCAGCCAAATATTACCAATATGACACTGACGAAGGCGGCGACGTCTTCGACAGTGATATAATGACAAAGGCAGGCAGCGATAACTTATACTGGGATGAGAACGGCAGGCTCATCGAGACGCCGACGATTGATTTTGAGTATAATTGGGATGGTAAACTGCGCAATGCTGTTGTCGATTCGGACTCAATTGAGCTAAAATACGACCCGCTCGGCAATCGTATACTTAAAAATTCCACCATAAACGGCAATCACAGGTACGTACTTGACGTGGCAAGTTCTGTTCCTAAAATATTATTAGTTCTTGATGCAGATAATAGTAATGTTATACTGAAAGCGTATGTTCATACAGATAGAGAGGTTTTGATGCAGGCCGATAGTGGTACGAATGAATGTTACTATTATCTGCACGACCGGTTAGGGTCGGTGCGATTGCTCATTGACGATAGCGGTGAAGTAGTAAATTCTTATACATACAATCCGTGGGGCATGGCTTTTGCCAGCGAGTGTAATGAGGCTGTTTATAATCCTTATCAGTTTGCAGGTTATTTCTGGGATGACGAGACAAAACAGTATTACTGCAATGCTCGTTATTATGATCCAGTTCTTATGAGGTTTACCGGCCGTGATCTTGTTAATGGCAAATACGAGGAGTCATTGAGTTTGCATAGATATTTATATTGTATCAACGACCCGATAAATAAGATAGATCCTCTTGGATTAGTGTATGAGCTTCCTGGTGTAGATGATAGAAATTATAATGAAGGACAAACCCAGGCAGTTCTTGATATGGCGGTAGATGTGGTTGGTATAAATTTTGTTGCAGGCCATGTCGAAGCATTTATCTGGAGTCTGATGTTGGGGCGGGGACCGGGTGGTATGTTTGATTATGGCAACAGCGGTAAAGGTGTGTTTACTTTCGCGCGATGCGGAGCGGAATTAAGTGGTTCTCAATTCGGTAACTACCTTGCGGGATATTCTACTTTTGCTAACTATGGCCGCGTAGGAGAGGTGTTTACCCGTAGGGCCGGTGATAGGTATGAGCGTGATAAGAATGGACAATTAGATGACCCCGGCAGTAGATTTTACCTTACTGCAGGTGCTTTACATGCTTTAAGAAATGTAGACAACAAAGACAGAGGATGGGGGTGAGCGAAAAGTGAGTTAAATGAAATAAGACTTACAAATGGCTTACGTAATGATATGCTTGAATATTGGATGAGTGATGTTGAAGGATCCAACAATGCCATAGACCATTATAATAAATTTGTAAATTATTGAGGATTTTAGAATATGAAGGAAAATTCTGATTTACAGAATACAAATGTTAGCGTATCTGCTAAAAAAACCAGCCGGTTAGCGATTATTGCGTTTGTATGTAGTCTCATAGGAGTTATTTCTCTTGCTCTTTCTTTTTGGGGCATGTCAGTTAATAATCGAGAGATAGAAGCGTTTTTTACGATTCCCCTTGAG
Organism: uncultured Planctomycetaceae bacterium; assembly: GCA_964440045.1. GTDB lineage: Bacteria > Planctomycetota > Phycisphaerae > Sedimentisphaerales > UBA12454 > JAFGGI01. Next base: position 13,462 of record CAYTQR010000012.1, read on the forward strand.
ATGTTTTCTCATATAGCTTTTGTACTCGGTATTATTGCTATTGTGATGATTGCATTTAATCGCAAGAAATTAAAAGGTAAATGGTATGCTATTCTGGCAATTTTCTTGTCCCTTCCTTTTGTTTTTCTAACGGCAAGTGCAATAATTGTAAACAGAACCCGGACAGAAGGTGCGAAGACCGGTAGTGGCCAGTATATTGGTAAGGTATTGATTAAATATGCAAAAGACCGTAATGGCTATTTGCCGGATGCTAATCAGTGGTGCAATTTGCTGGTTGAGTATGATCCAAATCTTTCAAAAGACGATTTTAAATATGAATCATCGGAATATGGTGTTTGTAATTACGCGTTTAATAGAAATCTTAGCGGTGCACAATTGGATAATATATCTTACAACACCGTACTTGTCTTTGAGTCAGAAGGGAAATTGAATCTTAGCGGGACAGAAGAATTGTTTAAAAAAACACCTAAAAAACGGCAGTATGTTTATGTATATACCAAAGACATAGAGATAGGATATACTTCGTGGCCTCGCGCTATTAGAACAAAAGACGCTGATTATGAGCAGGTGCTTTGGAAATTGTCCTATAGGAAGTAAATGAAATATCACTAAAATACGACCCTATGGGCAACCGTATCCTTAAAAATTCCACCATAGACGCCAACGAGAGATTCGTTGTTGACATTGCGGGCAGATTGCCCGTAGTATTACTGGTAGTTGATCCTACTGATATGTCTGTCAAGCAAGATTACATATACGCGAATAGTCAAATTTTGACTGGGTACGATGGAGATTCCGCCCAGCGGTATTTCTACACTCATGACCGTCTCGGCTCTGTGCGATTGGTTGTCGATGATGATGGCAAGGTGAAGAATTCTTATACTTACGACCCATGGGGCAAAGTTATTGGCAATGAGACACAGGAGACGGTCTCTAATGATTATAGATTCGCAGGCTATTTTTGGGATGATGAGCCAAATATGTACTATTGCATTGCCCGTTACTACGACCCGGAACTTGCCAGATTTGGCAGTCACGACCCGGTAGCGGGAGTTTACAAAAACCCAATGTCTTTGCAAAAGTATTTATATTGTCTCAATGACCCGATTAACAAAACCGACCCGACAGGCAGGTGGGCATATGGCGGTGCAAAGAGATTAGCAGCGAGGGTAGCTTGGACGGCAAGTACACAATCCTGTGCTCTGGCTACTTTTTTGACCGAGGCTGGTTCTCCCACAGAAATATTAAATTGGCTTCCGGAATACAATAAATTCAGTGAAATGATGGTTCACACACCAGGACTTTGGGACGAGTTTGAAAAGATAGCTCTGTATAAGCCGGGTGTTGGTGGTCTTTTACGTGGTGAGAAAATTTACGGTAAAAATTGTGGCGAAGGAGGAACAGGGGATGGGGTAGACCCGTTAGACGATGCATGTGCAAGGCATGATGCGTGTTATGATGAGGCTAAAGTAGGTGGACGTGAGGGTACATTTGGTAATTCACCTGCCGCAAGGGTATGTGACAGGAAACTTTGTATGGAGGCTGTTAATGCAGATTGTGACAGCAGTAGAACTCCTGACCCGCTGAACTGTAAGGCGGCAAAAACCGCAATAACCGGATTGTATTGTGCTAATGGATTGAGATGATAAATGCTTATTGTAAGGATATAATTATGCAGTTATCACAAAAACACAAAACTATTTTTTGGTCTGTATTACTGTTTTTGGTAATTGTGGCATTTTTTGTCTTTCGCACACCTTATATGCGGGTAAGGTCGATAGCCAAGACATACAATCGCTGGACGGATCCTGCGATTGGCCGCGGTGGTCTGCTTAGATGGTCCTTTGTAAGCAAGTACGGTGTCTCTCGGTTAAAGAGAATAGTGGCTGAAGACTGCAATACGATAAATATATTTCCTGATGGCCATATTGAATACGGCATGGGAGATGATTATATCCAATCTCTAATAGGAAAGTGGTTCGTAATAAATGTTAACCGGATTATTTTATCCGGGCCGAATATTGAGCCAAACGACAGCGGTTATACAGCCAGAACAACCATGCTTTTAAATGCACGCAGCGAGATAGGATTAGCGGATACTGAATTATTTATCAAAAAATATGGCAGTAAATATTTAATCTCGCAGATTAAATGGATACAGAAAAATCCAACGGCTGAGCAATTGACCAAATTTCAGAATATGCTCAAAGTCAAGAAGTATAATGCTGCCGAAGGATTCGGCGGTCGATATAATGAGCCTTATACGTTTAGTAAGATGGGGTTTTCACCGGATGGTAAAAAAATTGTTTTTTCACCTTTTACTTTAACAACGTCTGACATATATGTTGTCAATGTTGATGGCTCCGGCCTGAAAAAACTAACAGATACAAAATATTGGGAAGTAAGTCCGCAGTTTACCCCCGACGGCAAGAGTATTATGTTTATGTGCGATAAGGAAAACTATGCAGGTGAACCTTATTTGATTGACTTGGATGGCTCCAATTGTAGGCGATTGGCACCGGGTTATTTTGGGGTATCGCAAGCCTGCTTCAGCCCGGATGGATGCTATATAGCATTTACTGATCAGAAAGGTTCTGCCCGTGAAACTTATATTATGGATACCGATGGCAGTAGTGTCAGACAACTTACTAACAGCGGTAATGAGTGTTCTTCGCTAAAGTTCTCACTAGATGGTAAAAAACTGTTTTTTGTTCAGAAGTGGTATGATGATAAATATACACCACCACTGAATGAAGAGATATTTTCTGTAAATGTAGATGGCACAGATTTGAAGCAGTTAACACTCGCCAGGACTAAAAATGCTCATAATAGACAGGTCTTGGACATAACAGATAAATATGTTTTTTTTGTTCATGTTGTCTATGAAGACACCAGTATTGACTTAAGCAAACGGCCAAATGATAAGGAAATATGGCAAATGACGTATGACGGCAGCGAACAAAAGAGGATTGTTGGAGGAAGAATAACACGTGGTAGCTACAGAGGTACCAAGGTCATATCTAATGGCGGGTCGATCGTATTTGTTGAGTCAGAACCAACGAAACTTTACGATTATGATTTACGTATAAAAAGCCTGACGGATGCTGGGGAAACTATACAGTTAACAAGCGGTTGTAGCTGTAGAGATTCGCTAATAACTGTTTCACCTGATGAAAAATATGTTGCATATATGCTCCTGGCTCAGACCCAAGTAACAGGGATGGATGAGACAACCGGCATACGCATTTTATCTATAGACGGCAAAGAATCCTGGACAATAGCTGAAAACTGGATTGATTAGGGCTTGGGATTTGTCTCGGAGAAAAGGGGAAGTGGCTTCTGGAAAACCCAGGTGCGACTGGAGCTTGTGGGCTTATGTGCACTGCGTGTATTGCTAGTCATTTTACGGCTTTTTGGCCATATTTAGGCTGTGGTGGCTGTGTTGGTGGAGCTGCACTTAATGTGGCCGACTGCTTTATAAATAATTGTGAGTTATAGGTACATTTGGAGAGATATTATGCGTTTAATGATAATATTGGTACTTGTTTGCTTTCTAACCGGCTTCGATTTAGCAAGGAAAATATTATATGCTGAGATAGAAACTGCTGGTGCTTTAACTGGTGCTATATTGGGTGCCTTACTTGGATTTATAGCTTTCTATAGGTCATATCGCTTAGCGCAAAAGGATATTTTTGTTGATAAAATGAATAAACAAGAACGCAAAGTTATGTTTTTAATTATATGGCCTTTATTCGGGGTTGGTGCAATCTGTTTTGTCGTTCTAAAATACATCTACCTGCCTGATCTCAACATAGGCGAATTTACTAGTGCTGGCTTGTGTGTTTTTCTTTTCATGTTTTCTCTCATTGGTGTCGTTGGAATCGGCTGTTTGGAGAGACGCCATGGCAAGAAGTTCTATCTTTGGAAACATAGATAAACATATAAGTATTGGAAATAAGGGGAAAATTATGGAAGAATTTACATTTTCCGAAAGTCGTATAAAAAGATTAAACAAGCTTTTGTTCGAGTTTCTTGTTTCCGGTGTGGTTGTTATTTTTGGATTGTCCTTAATCCTTAGTAAGTTCAATCTTATTGAGAGCTTGGTTTGTACGGGTATTTTGTATTGTTTCATTGCGGTATTTCTCGTTGTGAGGTTACCACGAGACAGCAAGAGACAACAAGCTTTCAAAGTTATTCTCAACGAGAAGGAAATTGTTAAACATTCTGATAAAGAAAAAGCTTTTCGTTGGGAGGATATCACAGGAATCAAAGTTGTCAAAGATGTTAAAGGAGGTATATGGTCGGTCAAATTATGGAATAAGGGCAAAAATACGCTTTCATTATATGGCTTTAATGAAATGGAAAGAATTTTAAATCTGATAAGAGAAAGAGTGCCTGACAAAGTGTCGTTTAATACAGTATGTCAGAAGTTTGATTGGTACAATCCCTTTGTTGTGATACCGATTTGCTGGGGGATCAGCACTGTGGTACTTCTTATTGTAATTCTTGTTGGCAAGCAGTTTTGAATTGTTTTTTCGCCATAAATTACGAATATAACATCAGAAACAATCTTGTCGGCATTACGGCAGGAAGGCCGGGGGCTGACCCTAACTATATATTCGATGCGAATACTATTGACGGCCTTGGCAGATTGAAAAATGCTGTTGAAACGATTACCTATCCGAGTCAGGCAAACAGGTCTCATACAAGCATTTACGGCTACGATATGCGAAGCAGTCTTATCAATGCCCATATAACCGATGTCAACGACTCGGAGTGGTGGCTATTTAACTTTTATAGAAAAGACGGAAATATTTACGTGAAATATGAGGGCAATGATCTGCCGTCGATGTACCCTAAAACCTATAGTTACGACACTACGCCCGGCAACGGTAATCCTTATGACAGCGATATAATGACAGAGGCAGGCAGCGATGACTTATACTGGGATGAAAACGGCAGGCTCATCGAGACGCCGACAATTGATTTTGAGTATAATTGGGATGGTAAACTGCGCAATGCAGTTGTCGATTCAGACTCGATTGACCTAAAGTACGACCCGATGGGGAACAGAGTGCAAAAGAGCTCAAGTGCACAAGGCAATCAAAGATATATTGTTGACATTGCGGGCAGATTGCCGACAATATTGCTTGAGATAGATCCGACTGATATGTCAGTAAAGAAAAGTTATATGTATGCGAATAGTCAAATTTTGACTGGGTACGATGGAGATTCCGCCCAGCGGTATTTCTACACTCATGACCGTCTCGGCTCTGTGCGATTGGTTGTCGATGATGATGGCAAGGTGAAGAATTCTTATACTTACGACCCATGGGGCAAAGATTTTGGAACTGAATGTACCGAGACGGTTTATAACCCCTTCAAATTTACCGGCCAGTGGTGGGATTCTGAAATAGGTCAGTACTATTTAAGGGCTCGCCAGTACGATCCAATTTTGATGCGCCTGACAAGCTACGATCCAGTAAAAGGTAAATTCAATCGGCCTTTGACCCTGCATCCGTATCTTTATTGTGGCAACGATTCGATAAACAAAGTCGACTTGGATGGTAGAATTGCGATTGTTATCGGTGGAACGAATGACTTGGATAATATTGAACCAAAACCACATAATGAGCATGTTAAAGGGCATAAAGAGAAAGGTGATTTTAGCAAATGGGCACGACGTAGGAAAAGATAAAGTTTACAAAGCAAAAAAATATTTGTATTGAGGTTTTATTATGTCAAAACCAGATATGAAACAGGTAGTACCAGTCGAAGAAATGACAGGTGGTGACAAAGAGGATATAACCTTATTGAAACAGATGCTCGAAGAAGCTACTAATTATGTGACATCTTATAAATGGTGTCCAGAGATAAAAGAAAGATACTTTGGGTTTGGCGTAGGAGGTATCGTCGCGGCATTCTTATTTAGATTTAGTGAAAAAATCGAGGGAGATGAATTTTTATGGGTAGTTGTAGGGGACCTGCCTCCTGCCTATTTTGTTGTCGATTGTGCTCCGAATCCTAAAGAGGCTCTTGAGGCTTACTGTGAGTTAATGGAGGATTGGGTTAATGCGGTAAAGAATGGCACTTCTCTCGATGATGTATATCCTGTTGCAGTTGAACCGACCGCCGAACACGCTAGAATGCTCAGTTCCAGAATAGATTCCCTAAGAAAGGATATAATACCAGAGTATGGAAAATCACATGTTACCAAGGTCTATTGAGACTTAAGCCTTAATTTATAAGTAGCTCTTTCAAATAATAGTGGAAGTGTAGTTGAGCAGTACTTCTACGATGTCTATGGCACGCCTTCTGCGGAAAGCCTTGTGGGCAATCCTTTCCTGTTTACAGCCAGGAGATATGACGGTGAGACAAGCCTTTATTACTGCCGGGCGCGATATTACAAGCCTTCTATTGGCCGGTTTTTGCAGACCGACCCCATCGGCTACGGCGCCGGCTTAAATGTCTATGCTTATTGCGGAGGCAATCCTGTCGGTTTGGTTGACCCCTATGGCCTGACTCCCTGGGGTTATGTAATGGGCACCGATGACTATGCTTTCAGCCTGGGCGCTGATGATTATCTAAATGATGTAACACAAATGACGATAGGCCTTGGCCAGGGCTTAGCAAATGTTGCTGTGGGTTTGTTAAATACGGTTATTCATCCGCTTGATACAGCGATAGGCACTGTAACAGGAACTGTAAATACAGTCCTTCATCCGGTAGAGACGGCAAAGGGAATATACGGTGCAGCCAGCGAGAAGGTTTCGCAGTTATTGGGTGATGACCCACGTGCTTCCGGCCGGGTTATTGGCCAGGCAGCGGGCACTGCTGCGGTTACTGCGATAACGAGCAAGGCAGTTTCAAAACTGCGTACAATGCGTGCCATACGACGTATCGAAAAGGCTAAAGGGACATCCGGAATTTATGAATTTACCGCAAAAAGCGGACAAAAATATGTAGGACAGTCCGGGGATATTGGCAGACGTATTAAAGAGCATCTAAGAACAGGACGACTGAAACGTTCTGATATAACATCTGTAAAAATTAGGAAAGTCAAAGGTGGAGAACTTACAAGAAGAATTGCTGAACAGACAAGAATGAATAAACTTGGTGGCAAAGGAGTTTTAGATAATGCCAGAAATGCTATGGCTGACAAGTATTGGTCAGGGTATAACATACCGCCAGTTAAATAAGGTAAAAAATGAAGTCTTATAGTATTGAAAAAATTAGAGGTGTAAAATGCTTTGTTTTGCAAGGTGATTGGTCTGACCAATGCCTTAAGGTTTTTGAAAGAAAAAGACTCAAAGCAATTGATCTGAATATTTCAAAAGGATGGACCAGGGATATTAGCTTTATCGGCAAGCTGGAACGATTAAGATATATATCAATTCTTACAGATTATATCAGGGAAACAGCTCCATTGTACGAATGCCCAAACATAAAAGGCCTTCACCTGTCTGGTACATTAAAAGATTCTGTTGATTTAAGTAAATTTCCCGATTTAGAAGAACTTAGTATATGTTGGAGCAATAAAGTTCATTCACTTTTTCAATGCCAAAAACTTAGGGAGTTGTATATTGATAAATACAAGCCGCAATCACGTGACCTCTCTGATTTTGGCAATCTGCCTAATTTAGAAAGTCTAAGGCTTGATATCCCAACAATTGATAGGATCGGACAGATAGGTTGTTTGGAAAAATTAAAAAAAATTAAAATTGCCATGGCTACTAAGTTAGTCTCTATTGATGGTATTGAGGCCTTAAAGTCGCTTGAAAGGCTTGAATTAGATACCTGTCGTAAGATTGAGGATTTTAGTATTTTAGGTGAATTGACAAATTTACGTCATTTGGATATTTCAAATAACGGTAAAATTGAGGACATAAGATTTGTTAAAAACCTAAAAAAACTTAAAGAGTTTTATTTTGCGGAGACAACGGATATAGTTGCTGGCGACCTGAGCCCTGTGCTTTCACTTCCGAAACTCAAATACGCGGGTTTTCAGGAGCGCAGGCATTACAATCTGCGTTGGAAAGATGTACCCCCTTATCAGGATCATGACTTAATATTCGAAGAACTTGGGTTCAAATAAAACTAGTTCTGATGAAAATACAACAAATGGAAAGTATAAGATTTTGGATGTCAGGAGAAATTCAAAATGATGTTGGTGATTGTTATCGTGTTGCTCGAAACACCATCGAGGCGGTACTTAACCAGCACGTAGAAGGAAAGGATTATGGAGAAGGGTTAAAAGAATGGGCATACATTGCGATTATTTTAAAGCCCGGATTCGATGAGTACTATCTGGAAATCAAGAGATACAGAAAGAAAAAAAGAGAAGTTGAATTTCGTCTTAAGATTAATTACAAGAAGTTTTTAAAAGGCAATTCCAAAACACATTTAAAAATGGTGGCCGAGTCAGTGCTCCGGTCTTTTGATTTAATGCGGCAGATGAACATTAAGGATTGCGATCTGGAACGACTAACCAATGATGTCAAACAGTGTCTTTCGAAGTATTTGTAAAAATTTCAGCTAAAACGTGTTGGGTTCAATTGAAAGTTTTATAAGCGGTGATAGATAAAATCTTAGCAGTTATTGTGTGGATATTCCACATAATAGTGATAATCGCAGTAGCAAGACTGTTATGGCATATAATCGGTTATATTTGGGACGTCTGTAAGGGAAAGTGGGGCGATAGCGAACCGCCGGAATATCATATTCATCTTTGTATGCCTCTTGTCCGGCCGGGGGCTTTCGACCCTGAAGATATTATGCAGCGTTTCAAGGCCAGATGGGGCATTGACGTAGGATGCAGTAATGTAGAAGAATGGTCACAGCCAAAAAAGAAGCAGGAAATATATCTGCTGGGTAACGGCAAAGACAATCTAAGGATAACCGTTGCAGGGACACCGTTATCTAAGGATTTAAAAGAAGTTATTTTACGAGGCGCACCGGATCTTGGCCAAGAAGAGGTACAGGCTGTAAAGGATCACGCAGGCTACTACCTGCTTGACTATATTTTGGGTGACGACGACTCGGCAGAACCTGTATATTTTACCGCAAAGGCTCTGATGATATTTCTTGAGGATAAAAACGTCATCGGCTTTGCTAATATTCCAGCGATGTTATATCAGCCGCGGGAAAAGATAGAGTCTATTTTAGATAATTTAGATGGTCAGGAATTCAGTTCTGCTGAACTCTTTCTTCTATTTGTAACTGTCCATTTGGTGGATGAAGATGGAAAATATTGGATCCATACTCATGGAATGGAGCAATTCGGCTTGCCGGATATACAGATGTGGTATGCGGATGGTGACAAGTACGACTATTATGAATTTGTCGGTACTGCAGCAGCCTATATGATTGATAACGGCCCTGTTCTAAAGCCTAGCGATACTGCTGAACTTACAGGTGATGGCATCATCTATAAGATAGAATCAGCCGAAGAAGAGCTGGACCACCCGTTCGGTGAGTTTGGATCTATTCTCATAGTACCAGTTGCACCAATTTCTTAATATTACGATCATGAGACGAGCGAGATCCGTCATGTCTGCGATACACTTTCGCAGTTTATGACTTGGCCGAGGTTTGAAATTGATTGATAGAATTGTCACGTCTTACAATTTTAGTCATATCCAGAGCGGTTTTGAGTCTTGATTTTGGCGTATTTTTGGATTACACTTCTTCGAAATAGTTAAGCAGGCGGTAAATTAATCGATAAGAAATAAAACCACTGCCAAAGGCGGCTTTCTGTGACTATTCACTAATGACTAAATATGGAGAGGTGTCGGAGCGGCTGATCGAGCTGGTTTCGAAAACCAGTGTTCACTTAATTGCGAACCGCGGGTTCGAATCCCGCCCTCTCCGTTATGTTTGAAAGTGTCGTTACAAGTTCTTCTACTTCCGGTACTTGCAGTGTTTTCTCGGTTTTTGACTGGCCTTTTGCCCTCAAATGTAGAATGTAACCTGGACAAATCGACCTGTGTTTTGCCCGCCTTAGCCAATGCCAGCATAGCCGAAAATTTTGAAGCGAAGAAAGTGTTTTTCGATGCTAAGCAAAGATGTTTAAATCAATATGGAGTATATATGAACTAAACAGGAATTTGTTCAAGCTAACGAAAGTAAATATTGGCTCTGATGACCTGCTTCTGTGAAAAATATCTTGACAAACCAGTGAATTTTATCTAATAATACTCCTGTAAAATGTGCCCATCGGATATAGATTTAGGTTGGTAAGGAATGCGAATTACAGGTGAGTCTTCAAATTGTTCGTTCAAAAAATATGATCTTATTTACCTTGTAATTTTATTAGTAGTTGCTCTTGGCATAGGAATATATCTAATCGCTACGACAGTTCTGATTGCTAGAGATGGCACACTCTACATCGAATGTGCAAGGCAGATCGCAGATAACCCTGTTGAAGCTGTGCGCAATATGCGGATATGCCCAGGATATTCGTTTCTTATTCATCTCATGCATAAGATGGTAGGGTTGTTTTACAATGCAGAGTCAATTCAAGGATGGATTATCTCAGCCCAGCTTGTCTCACTTGTAAGCAAAGTAATTGCCTCTGTGGCATTATACTTTGTAGGAAGCTATTTTGTTGGCCCTAAACTAAGTTTTTGTGGTGTCTTGATTTTGAGTATTTTACCGGATTCGGCTAAATTCGGCAGTGATACACTGACCGAATGGTCACATTTAATGTTTTTAACAACGGGCTTTTTGCTTTTGTTATTAGGTACACAATATCGCAAGAACTGGATGTTTGGCTGGGCAGGAATAATCGCAGGATTAGGATATTTAGTCCGCTCTGAGGGCTGCCAACTGGTTCTATATGGTAGCGCATGGCTGATATTCAACCTTGTCAGGCCACAAGGCAAAATGAAGAGAACAAAGGCAGCAGGAGCTTTAATTTTACTTTTAGCAGGCTTTGCTGTTATTGCTATTCCTTATATGAAGCTCAAGGGATATGTGTTTCCTGACCAAAGGTTGCTGAAACTTCCTGCAATATTGAGCATAAATGATAACGCAGATTCTGTCTGCGGCACAAATATGTACGCGGCAAGCTTGTCAATATACAAAACGATGGGAAATAAAACTCTGACGAAAAATGTTTGTGAGACTTTGATGTATTATTTTGTTCCGGGTATGCTTATAGGCTGTTATTATTATTTTCGCAGACAATCAAAAACGCTGGAGCAGGCATTTTATGCGGCAGCATTTATCATTCTGAACATTGTGATGCTGTCGTGGCAAATAATACACCAGCATTTTCTCAGCAGAAGGCATACACTGGCTTTGATTGCTTTCACTATCTTTTATATACCACTTGGCTTTTATGTAATCGCCGGCTGGATAAGCAAAAGAACCTACAAAGTAAAACCGATTCCAGAAGAAAGTCAACAGCGATGGTTTTATATTTTATTGATAATCGGGATTGCGATTTGCCTGCCGAAGTTATTTAAACCAATGCGAATTGAAAAACGGGGATATAGGGACGTTGCAGAATGGTTAAGCAGAAATACTGCTGCTACGGATATTATAGCTGTTCCAGATAAGCGTATAGCTTTTTATTCGGAGCGGAAAGGTTTGGAGTATGGCGAGCAAATTCCTGAGCAGGCCGATTACATCGTAAGAATTGTTAAAGGTGATGATGAAAAGCTGGGGTTTGGTAAAAATACTAAGCAAGAATATTCAACGTGGGCAAACAGCAAAAAGAGCAGGGAACTGGTGATTTGCAGAGTTATCCACTGATGCGTGGCCGTAGAGATAATCACTGGCCTTTTTTCAATAATACGACGGGAATAGTCCTTGCGAGGATATAAAGATTCAATAGTAACGAACGTCGCTGGATATACAGATAGTCGTATTTGACAGCCAATCGTATCTCCATCAGGGCTTTGTGGATTTTCACAAAGTGCGGTCGTTCCGGTCGTGGGCCTACAAGAGACATCTGGCCGCACAGTACATTGAATAGCTGTGGCAATTCATCCATTCGCGTCCTTCGCAGGATTTTGCCTATTTTTGTAATACGAGGGTCATCTTGTTTGGCCAATACCGGGCCGACGCTTTTTTCTGCATCTTTTACCATTGTCCTGAATTTATACAGTGTAAAGACCTTGCCGTCTTTGCCGACCCTTTTTTGTGTGTAGAGGGCAGGGCCTTTGGATGTGAGTTTAATCAATATGGTGGCGAGGATGGTTACGGGCAGAGAAAAGAGTAAAATAGCCAAGCTGCCTGCGACATCGAGACTTCTTATCAGGAATTCTTCGGCATCCCGTTTCCTGCCGATAAAGGTATTGAGCAATTCAATTGAAGAGTTTCCGTTTATTCTTTCGGGCAGAAGCCCTATGTAAACGGAAGGGCTGAATAGAATATCAATTTTTAACTTTTGCTCCAGATAGAGCAATAGACTCAGGTCTTTTGCGTTGGTGATTTTTTCACTTACTACTATTTCGTCAATGTTCGGGTATTCAAGCAACTCTCGAATCTGGTTAATTCGTTTTCTTTCTACATTTGCCTTTTTACCAACAATATCATCTACTTTGCCTTCGCCGAGTATTATCACCTGCTTTTTGATTCTTTTTTTT
>CAYTQR010000013.1:0-24934 GCA_964440045.1 uncultured Planctomycetaceae bacterium
ACTCAAATTACCGAAGATTGAATATGAGGCCGGCAAAAGGGATGTTAGCAATCTGGTTAGTGTCGAAATAGCAGAGCCCAAACTTTGCGGCAGATATACAGCACGGATAATTGAAGAGGTAAAGGTCGGCGCCAGTCCGGCGTGGATGGTCGAAAGGCTCGAAGCGGTCGGGCTTAGAAGCGTTAACAATGTTGTCGATGCAACGAATTACGCAATGATGGAGACGGGCCAACCGCCGCACGCTTTTGATTATGAAAAAATCAAGGATAAGAAGATTATCGTCCGCAAGGCAAAAAAGGGCGAAAAGCTCGTTAGTATTGACGGGACGGAGTGCAAACTCGAAACGGATATGCTGATTATTGCCGATGCCGCGGGGCCGGTGGCGATAGCGGGTGTGATGGGCGGTATCGAAACGGAAGTAAGCGAATCAACTACCACGATTCTGCTGGAAGATGCGAGTTTCAATCCGGCCAGTGTCAGGACGACATCGCGGAAGCTTTCTCTTCCGAGTGAGTCGGCGTATCGTTTCGGCAGGATTGTCGATATTGAGAAGGTAGATTGGGCATCCGAAAGGACGACGCAGCTTATAGTCGAGGTTTCCGGCGGCAAAGTAGTCGAAGGTCTCGTTGACGCTTATCCTGTCAAGTGGCAGCAGAAGAAAGTTACATTGAGACTTAGCAGATTAAATAAACTGCTGGGTATCGAGGTGCCCGCGAAGAAGGTTTTTGAGATTCTTGAAGGACTTAAATTCGAGCCACAGCAGGACGGTGACGACAAAATAATCTGTACGGTGCCGAGCTGGCGGTCGGATGTGAGCAGGGAAGCGGATTTGATTGAGGAAGCGGCCAGGGTTTATGGTTACGACAAGGTCGGCTTGCAGGGGAAAATCAGTATTGAGATTACCGGCGTTGATGAGAGGCAGCGTATAAGCTGTTCTGCGGGCAGCTTTCTTAACAGCTGCGGATTTTATGAGGCAATAACAACAAGTTTTTGCGACGTGCAGAGTGCGAAACTTGTGGCAGGTAAAGACGCAGAGAAATATCTTGCGATTCAGGATGTGAGCCGAAGGAGTGAAAACCTTTTGCGTGGTTCTTTAATAGGCTCATTGCTGAATGTGGTAAGGCGTAATTACAATTCGGGTAATAAGAATATAAGGATTTATGAAATTGCAAATGTTTTCAGACAGGGCGCCGGCGGCGGCTGTGATGAGCATACGAGTTTGTCTCTTGTCTGCGATAGTGATTTTAGAATACTAAAAGGAGCGGTTTGCGGAGTGATAAATGCGATAAGCAGAGATGCGGATGTTGTGTTTAAGCCTTGCAAATTACACTGGGCAAAGGCGGGAGCGGAAGTTCTTGTTGGCGGTAAGAATATTGGTTTTGCAGGTGTATTGGGCGATGAGGTTGTCGGCGGTTTTGATATAAAGGCAGGGCATATCTGCTGTGCAGAATTGAATTTTGATGAGCTTTTGCAATTGCAGGCCTCGCAGGTTAAAGCCAAGGCGATACCGAAGTTTCCTGCGATAGTCAGGGACTTGTCACTTATTGTTGATGAGCAGGTGCAGTGGTCACAGTTAGAAGAGATTGTTCGTTCGTGCGGGCCGAGAGAACTTGAAGAGATAAAATTTGAGGGGATATACCGGGGCAAGCCGATTACAGCGGATAAAAAGAGCGTGACGGTTTCAATGCGTTTCAGAGACGAGGACGGTACGCTGCAGCACGAGGTTGTTGATGGTTGGCAGGAGAAGATTGTCGATGCCCTTGCCTCGAAAATCGGAGCGGAGATTAGGCAGTCCTAAAAGACGTTTCCATTTTATCGGACAGGGGAGATACTCTGCGCACAAAAAAAACGAGGCAGAACGGCGTAGGAGGAACGGCCGTCTGCCTCAAAATTTAGGGAGACAAATTCCCCTAAACACTTATACGAAAGAACCGGCAAAATTGTTTGCCGAAATGAGCGCAAAAAAATGGCAGGCGGCCGAGGAGAGAAACCGCCATGCCGTGTGCGCCTCCTAAAGAGGAGGAGGTACGTGTGGGTTATCTATGGTAACGTTTCTCCCTATAATACGTCAAGGGGAAAATTTGTGTTCAGCCAATTTTTTAAAATATTTTTTCTCAATTTCCGAAAAAAATAGTCTTTATTTGCCTGTCGGTGGTTGCCGCCGGGGGCAAAATATCGCTAAAACAAGTAAATTATTGCAGTTATGGCTTAAAAGAAGGCACCTTTAATTGCGATTTGATTTTTGGTATAATCAGCATTACTATAGCAATATTACAATGGGATTGGTTTATGGCAAGTCATAATCTGGCAAAAATAAAGATAGAAGATTTTGAAATAATCGGCTATTCGGTAGCTGGCGAAGAGACGGTAGTTGCGATGCCTCAGCTCGATGTCTGTTTCGACATAGGCAAGGCACCAGACCAGGTTATCAGTATAAACAATGTTCTGCTGACGCACGGCCATATGGACCATTCGGCAGGTATTGCGTATTACCTTTCTCACAGGCAGTTCTGCGGCCAGAGTCCCGGCAGAGTTTTTGCGCCGGAAAATTCGCTGCTTGCTCTGCGCGAGATAATAGACGCCTGGGGGCGGCTCGACGGCAATAAGATTCCTGCCGAACTTGTAGGTATGCAGAGCGGTGATGAATTTCAGATAAAGCCTAATCTTATTATCAGGGCCTTTGCGACCCGCCACTCCCGAGGGAGTCTCGGTTTTTGCGTTCTGGAGAAAAAGAAAAAGCTTAAAGAAGAGTATATCGGCCTTGGCAGCAGTGAAATTGTATCCTTAAAGAAAAAGGATATAGTGATTGATTATCCTGTTGAAGTTCCTCTTGTAACTTATCTGGGCGATACCCGGTATCACAATTTTTCTAAGTTTGATTTTATTGCCAAGAGCAAGATTCTGATTGCCGAGTGTACTTTTATGATTGATGAACATATCGACAGGGCAATAGCCGGTGCGCATATGCATATAGATGAGTTTGTAAAAATGCTCGAAGAATTCGACAACGAATATATTATCGTTACTCATTTGAGTCAGCGGACATTTATACAGGATGCGAGGAAAATCCTCAAGGCCAGGCTGAGCAAGGAGCAGTGGGAGAAAGTTGTTCTTTTGATGGATAGAAAGAATCGTTTTCGGCAGGAATAAAAAGGACGCCAATTGTTTGGCGCAAACGCAAAGATTTTAGCTGTTTACTTCAGCCGGTTCCTGGTTTTCTACCTGATTGATAGCGCAAGGCTCTGCCACTTTTCTATATCCCAAAGCCT
This sequence comes from uncultured Planctomycetaceae bacterium, assembly GCA_964440045.1. Lineage (GTDB taxonomy): Bacteria > Planctomycetota > Phycisphaerae > Sedimentisphaerales > UBA12454 > JAFGGI01. Next base: position 3,270 of record CAYTQR010000013.1, read on the forward strand.
TAATTAACTCCAGCACTTCGGTCCAGGTCGGGAAAGGCCTGTTATTCAGTTTCTTGTATTGGTCGACAGCCATTACAAATTCAAACTGTTCATCAGTCATCTGGCCTTCTTCAGCGGCTTTTCTGTCTTCGGTGCGCCTTCTTCCGGGTCCGCGACGGCGGTTCAGGCCGAGCCTTCTATCAACGGCTTCGGTTCTCCGGTTTCTTTTGCGTTTATCTTGTGATGCCCGACGCCTTTCGGAAAAGCAGTTATCTTTATGTGTTTTAGGGCTGTCCACTTTTATCACCTCAATTAAGTTATTTTTTTAGTAAATTTCTTCTGGGAAGTCATCGTCATCGTCGAAGTAATCCAGATCCGCCTCGCCCGGCATTTCATCAGGGTCGTTGAAAGTATCGTTAAGAAAGTGGTCAAATTCCTGGCGGGATTCAATGATTTCCTGAGCCTGTTCAAGGTAAGTTTCCGGCACCATCACCGCTACCCCCAGGACTACCGAAGAATAGCTTCTCTGGGTTGCAGTTACAGCGGGGATGTCATTTTTGGCCAGTATGTCCCTGTATTCGTTCGCCAGCTCGGCATCCTCAGCGATAGCCACGGTTACGTATTCGTGTAAAGCAGCTTTTGATCTGTCTTGCTGTTCGCTCATATTTTTTGCTCCCAATAAATTCAGAACCCCTGCTATAGAAGCGTTCTTAAGCAGTTTCGGCAAAAAACAGGGAGCAAATAACCACAAAAATAGTCCGAATGGCTTAATAAGTGCAAAATTTTGCATTTTTATCGCATTTTTTTGTTGCAAAGCGTCTGATAAGTCTTCAAAATACGCCGCAGAAGTCGGCTTTATCGGAAAGAGCCGATAAAGAAGGAATATTTACAATATTTTGCATGGAGGATTATTAACATGGCAAAAAAGAAAAAAGCAGCAAAGAGCAAAGGTAAAGAATCTCTAATTGTAGCAAGCAAGGTAAAAGCATATATCAAGAGCAAGAAGATGATGACCTCTTCAGATGCTCTTGGTGCGCTGAGTGACAGGGTTTACGGTATTCTTGATGGTGCCTGTGCACGCACAAAGGCTAACAGAAGAAGTACTGTTAAGCCGCAAGACCTGTAGGAGCAAATCTTATCAGGAATTGGAAGTATAAAGCCGACCTTTGCGCACAAGATTAAAGGTCGGCTTTTTTGTGGACAAACTTAACGCATTTTATCCTTGATGGCGTTTTTGTGTAGTATTCTTGTCTTTTTTTTAATTTTTCCACCTTTAGGTCCTATAATGTCAAAAGATAGCCCTTACGACACTGAAAATCTAATTTTATGGGAACAATTTATTAAACCTGAAATGACAAAAAACCGATTATATTAGTAAGAAGAGACAATTTTATTTATTCTTCTGGGATTTTAGTGCCGTCAGTTTTTGCCGACGGTTCTTCACTTGTTTTGTTGGAGACTAAGAAGTCGTGAAGGTCTTTATGCTTGGATGGGAGTTTCCGCCATTCATTAGTGGCGGTTTAGGTACAGCGTGCTATGGGTTGACTAAAGCGATGAGCCGGCTCGGATTAGAGGTGACTTTTGTGCTGCCTCGGTCTGTCGTTGTGGCCGGGGGCACGACCCATGTCAAAATGCGGACACCCGCAGACATAGATTATTCCATACTGAGTTCAGAACAGTTCGAGAAGGAACTTAAGAACGTTAAATTCCGAGCGATTGACTCTCCATTGCGGCCTTATGCAAATGTAGAAAGTTACAAGAATGAGATAGACGAGCTTATAAGCGCTAAACAGAAGATGTCCGGTTCGATTGGTTTGGTCGATACATCCGGCGGCGATTCGAATCACTACTGCGGCGATATGTATACAGAGGTTCACCGATATGCATCGGCAGCGGTTAAGCTTGCGATGCAGGATGATTTTGATGTAGTTCACGCTCACGACTGGATGACTTATCCGGCCGGCATAGCGGTATCAGCAGTTACGGGCAAGCCGCTCGTTGTCCATGTACACTCGACTGAATTTGACCGCAGTGGAGAACACGTCAATCAGATGATTTATGATATCGAACGAGCCGGGATGCACGCAGCCGATCGCGTAATTGCAGTTAGCTTTTTGACAAGGAATATTATAATCAGCCGATATGGAATAAACAGCGATAAAGTTTCAGTGGTCTATAACGGCGTTGAGAAAAACAGCAATGGTTTTAACTTCAACGGCACAGATATACAGAAGGATGAGAAGATAGTTCTGTTTCTCGGCAGAATCACAATGCAAAAAGGCCCGGAATACTTTCTTGGCGCAGCTAAGAAAGTGCTTGAGGTTATGGACAACGTCAAGTTTGTTATGGCTGGTTCCGGGGATATGATGCGCAAGGCGGTAGAACTTGCCGCCGAGCTCGGTATCGGCAGCAAAGTTCTGTTTACAGGTTTTCTGCGCGGAGAAGATGTGCGCAAGGTTTATGAAATGGCGGATTTGTATGTTATGCCAAGTGTATCGGAGCCATTCGGTATAGCTCCGCTGGAGGCCCTTAATCATGATGTGCCGGTGCTTATCAGCAAGCAGAGCGGAGTTTCAGAAGTGCTCAAACATGTTTTAAAGGCAGACTTCTGGGATGTAAATGAGATAGCCAACAAGATAGTGGCGGTACTGAAGTACCCGCCTTTGCAGGTGGCTTTAAGGGAACACGGCAACTTCGAGGTGAGGAAACTCAAATGGGAAGATGCCGCTGAGAAATGCAAACAGGTATATATGCAGCTTGCAGCAGAGCCTGTTGGAGTTTGAGACATTCGGTCTTACGGAAGAGGCCGATTTTATATATTATTTTTTGATAGATAAGGGATTATGCCTTCTGTATGTTTTTACTTCCAAGTTCATCAGCCCTGCAGACTTCGTCATTATACGGCATTTGACGAAGACCACAGGTACTTTGATGATTTCAAGAACCGCTCGATCTGTCGTAAGGTTGCCAACAAGTGCTATTTGCCCGCCAACAGACTTATTCTTGATTTAATAAGAGAGCACCAGGGCAGATTCAAAGTTGCCTACAGTATAACGGGCGTTCTGCTTGAGCAATTGGCCGAATACGCTCCTGAGGTTATAAGTACGTTTGATGCACTTGCACGCACCGGCTGTGTGGAATTTTTAGCTGAGACCTATTATCACAGTCTGAGTTTCCTTTATTCCCGTGACGAGTTCAAAGAACAGATTTGCAAGCATAGCGAAAGCATAGAAAAATTATTTGGTATTCGGCCGAAGGTTTTTCGCAATACCGAGCTTATCTACAGCAACGACCTTACTGATACTATAGAGTCGATGGGGGTTTTTGACGGTGTCTTAAGCGAGGGTGCCGACAGGATACTAAACGGCAGAAGTCCTAACTTTATTTACAAATCGCCGCGAAGCGACAGAATTAAATTGCTGCTGAAGAATTATGCCCTCAGTGATGATATTGCTTTCAGGTTTTCCAACAGGGGCTGGTGTGAATGGCCGTTGATGGCGTATAAATTCAGCGACTGGGTGAGCAAAGTCAACGGCAACGGTTATGCGGTTAATCTTTTTATGGATTACGAGACGTTTGGCGAACATCAGTGGGAGGATACGGGTATATTTGACTTTATGCGTCATCTGCCGGGCGAGATTATGAAACATCCGGACAACAATTTCAAGACTCCCAGCGAGGTTATCGCATCATTTCCAGCGACGGATGTTATCGATGTGCCGGGGGTGATAAGCTGGGCCGATACCGAACGTGACCTTTCAGCCTGGCTGGGCAACCCACTGCAATCCAGCGCTTTGCATGAACTTTATCGTATGGAAAAGAAAATTAAGCAGGCAGACGATGAAGAACTTTTGTCTGACTGGCGAAAGCTGCAGACAAGCGACCATTTTTATTATATGTGTACCAAATATTTTGCCGACGGAGACGTTCATAAATATTTCAATCCTTACGATTCACCTTATGATTCGTACATCAATTTTATGAATGTTATTGGCAATCTGGAGAAGAGGTACAAAAAAGTTACCACAGGTATAGCAGCGGAGAAAACTTAAAAATTAAACAATAGTTGGAAGCTGGTGATGCTCCAGATTGCTGAAGAAATTAAGAAGGCCCAGGCAAATCGTGAAACCGTCGATAAGTACGGGCATTTGTTAGAGACCGAGTGGCTGCTTAGCAATAAGCTCGGCAGTTTTTCGTGCGGTACTTTAAGCGGCTGTAATACACGAAGATATCACGCATTGCTTGTTGGGTCTTTGACGCCGCCTGCACAGAGGATTGTTGCCCTGTCAGGATGCGCGGAAACAATTTTGGCTAAAAATCGCCATTACGATTTGAGCCATTATGAATTCGACCCACCGTCGTCCAAAGTGCCTGAGCCGTTTCCGGCCGGTTTCAAAAAAGATATCGGGGTTCATTTTGAATATGTGACGGAGCAATTTAATCTGACAAAGAGTATTTATCTGATGCCGGAGGCAGATATTGCTGCGATTTGTTATGATTTTAAGGGTATCGAGGAGGAGTTTGATTTTGTTATACGGCCGCTTGTTGCGATGAGAGACTATCACGCTTTGAAAAAGGCGACGGAGGATGAATTTTATCTTGAATGGTCTGATGAGTTTCTGGCTGTAAGAAGCAAATACTGCGCAGGTCAGCTTCTTTTTTCGAGCGAAGAGACATCTTTTGTTGAACAGCAGCAGTGGTGGTACAACTTTTTCTATCGGCAGGAAAAAGAACGAGGCTATGATTATAAAGAGGATTTGTTTTCACCCGGTGTTTTCAGAAGAACTGTCGATGCTCCGGTGAGAATAGTTCTGTGGGCGGGTTTCGGTGGTGAGGATTTGGCAAAAAAAATGGTAAGGCTTGATGTTGATGTGATTATCGACGACCTCAAGCTGCAGCACAAGCACATTCTTGATGGTTTGAAAAACAAGGACCCGCTGATCCAGTCTCTTGCCCTCGGCAGTGACGAATTTATTACCGACAGGCAGATGGACAATGTCAGGACCAAATCCATTCTTGCGGGTTTGCCGTGGTTTATGGACTGGGGCAGAGATGCGTTTATTTCTCTTGAGGGTTTATTGCTGTGCTGTGGTAGATATGAAGACGCCGCTTCGGTGCTGCTTAACTTTGCATACCATGCCGATGAGGGTATGATTCCAAACTGTTTCGGAGACTATAAAAGCGGAGCACAGTTTAACAGTATAGATTCTTCGCTGTGGTTTATCCACGCGGCTTTTCGATATTACAAAACGAGTGGCGATACCAGGACGTTTTCGTCAAAGCTGATGCCTACGATTCGCTGGATAATCGATTCATACTGCAAAGGCACGAAATTCGATATAAAAGCCGATGATGACGGCCTGATAACCGGCGGGGGAATTGATACGCAGTTGACGTGGATGGATGCGAAGATTGGCGATACTGCTGTTACGCCCAGATGGGGCAAGGCTGTTGAGATAAATGCTCTATGGTATAACGCGATATGCAATTGTGCCGAGTTTTATCGTGCCAAGGATGCGGTTATCGCAAGACAGTTCAGCGAGATGGCTGGTCGTGCTGCAAGCAGTTTTCGTTCGTGTTTCTGGTATGATGACGGGCAGTATCTTTATGATTGCGTCAGGGACGATTTTAATGATGCGAGTGTCAGACCTAATCAGATATTTGCGGTTTCTCTGCCGTTTTCGCCGTTGACCGCTCAGCAGCAGCAGGCAGTTGTGCACTGTGTTGAGGAAGACCTTTTAACGCCTTTTGGCCTTCGGACCCTTGCCAGAGGCGATGAGCGGTATAAAGGCAGATGCGAAGGTGATACCCAACAGCGAGACATCGCTTATCATCAGGGGACGGTTTGGCCGTGGCTGATGGGTGCGTTCATCGATGCGTATCTGAAGGTAAATGGCTACGACAAGCAGAGTAAAAAAAGGTGTTCAGTTCTGCTGGAGCCGCTTGTAAGACACTTCCAAAATGACGGTTGTATAAACTCGGTGAGCGAAATTTTTGACGGCGACGAGCCTCACAGACCCCGTGGGGCTTTTGCACAAGCATGGAGTGTAGCGGAGCTGCTGAGAGCCTATCTGCTTGTAAACAGCTGAAACCCCCAACATAAAGTTGGGGGCTAAACAAGTGATTTTTTGATTTGTCCTATAAATTCCGATACCTTTAGAGGTATGGATTTTTTGTCGCTTAGATTTTCTTCGATGATTTTAACAATTTTCGAACCAATTATTACGCCATCTGCCCCGGCTTTTGCCAAGTCTGCGGCGTGTTCGGGCGTACTTACGCCAAAGCCTACACAGACCGGGACATCCGTAAGAGATTTTAACCTGGTTATTAAAGGTTTTATCATATCTGATAGTTTTTCACGTCCGCCTGTTACACCGAGCAGCGAGACGGTATAGATAAAGCCGGTACATTTTTCAGCAATTTTTCTGGCACGTTCGGTTTCGGTGTTAGGCGTTACCATAAAGACCGTATCAAGACCTGCTGCTTGTGCAGGGTTGTAAACCTCATCAACATCATCAATACTTAAATCCGCGACAAGTACACTATTTGCGCCGGCGTTTGCAAAGTCGGCAAAAAACTTTTCAATGCCGTATTGGTAAACAAGGTTGTAGTACATTAAAAGCCCGATGGGAATATCTTTATGTGCTTTGATTTTCCTGATGAAATCTTTTGCTTTTTCGATATTCATACCGGCGCCGAGTGCGCGTACATCAGCCTTTTGAATAGTCGGACCGTCGGCAATCGGGTCTGAAAATGCTATGCCAAGTTCGAGAATATCGGCGCCGGCATCAATCGCAGCCTTTACAATTTCAAGGCTTGTATCAAAATCAGGGTCGCCGATGACAAAAAACGGTATAAGCGCAGCGTGTTTCAATTCGGCGAAAGTCTGTTTGTATGATTTCACTTTCTATTCCTTTCGACTATATCAACGTCTTTGTCGCCTCTGCCGGACAGATTTACGACAACAATTGTATCGGCAGGCAGCTTGCCTTTCTGGCTGTAAATCCAGGCCAGGGCGTGGGCGCTTTCAAGTGCCGGTAGGATGCCTTCGTGCTTTGTGAAGATATCGAAGATTTCGAGTACATTTTTATCTTCGACAGCAACATACTCAGCTCGGCCGATATCTTTAAGCAAACAGTGTTCAGGTCCAACGCCGGGATAGTCCAGTCCTGCCGATATTGATTCTGTGTCGAGTATCTGGCCGATTTTGTCCTGCATAAGATACATTTTTGTGCCGTGCAGGATTCCGACGCTGCCTGCCATGAGCGGGGCGGCGTGTTTGCCGGTGGCGATACCTTTGCCGGCCGGTTCTACGCCGACGAGCTTGACATCTTTGTCATCGTAAAATGCGTTGAAGATTCCTATGGCATTGCTTCCGCCGCCAACACAGGCGGTAACGATATCAGGTAATCTGCCGATTTTTTCAAGACATTGGGCACGTGCCTCTGTTCCGATGCACGATTGAAAATGTTTTACGATAGTTGGATATGGATGCGGTCCGCAGACCGTTCCGAACAGGTAAAAAGTATCAATGACATTTGCTGTCCAGTATCGCAAGGCTTCGTTAATGGCGTCTTTTAAAGTTGCGGTTCCACCTTCGACAGGGATTACTTCTGCGCCGCAAAGTTTCATCTTGTGGACGTTTACGCTCTGGCGGTCAATGTCTATCGTGCCCATAAAGATTTTTGTCTGCATTCCGAACAGGGCGCCAATCATCGATGTTGCCAGGCCGTGCTGTCCGGCGCCGGTTTCGGCGATGAGTTTTGTCTTGCCCATATACTTTGCTAACAGTCCCTGGCCGAGACAATTATTGACCTTATGCGCACCGCCGTGAAGGAGGTCTTCGCGTTTGATATAGACCTTAAATCCCACAAGCTCACTGAAACGAGTCGCATAATACAACGATGTAGGTCTGCCTGCATAATCGCGGTAGAGCGTGTCGAGCTCAGCGACGAATTTTTCGTCTTTGTAATATTGATAAAAGGCCTTTTCCATCTCCTCAAGCGCCGGTATAAGTACTTCAGGCACATAGAAGCCGCCGAATTGTCCAAATCTTCCGTTATGTTTCATTTTAATTTACCCGGTAACATTTCTTATTTTATTAAAAAGCTCAGTCATTTTTTCGTGACTTTTTTTACGAGGCGTCTCTTCAATTCCGCTGCATATATCGATACCGTAAAATCCGCAATCAAGGGCCTCGGCAACATTTTCAGGATTTATACCGCCGGCAAGAAAGGTTCTTCCGAAAACGTGACCGGTAAGTTCCGGCAGGCTGCTCCAGTCAAATCTTTCGCCTGTTCCGCCGTACAGAGCTGGATGGAAAGCATCGAGCAGAATTGCATCGGTGGAAAAATTTCTTGCGTATTCGAGGTCTTTGCCGTCTTTTATTCTTACAGCCTTTATGGTTTGCGCAGACATGTTGTTATTAAGCGACAGGCAGAATCCCGGACTTTCGTCGCCGTGAAGCTGTACCCAATCGAGCATTAAGTCTCCGGCGGTTTTGCGGACGGTATCCGCTTCTGCATTTACGAATAGTCCGACTATATCCACAAAGGCGGGCAATTTTTTGATGATTTTATCAGCCTCTGTCGGTTCTATATATCTTGGGCTTTCAGAATAAAAGTTAAAGCCAAGCAAATCTGCGCCGAGCTCAACTGCTTTGACGGCGTCGTCAATGTTTGTTATTCCGCATATTTTGACTTTTGGCGCAATCATCTTTTTCTGTTTGAAATCTCAATCAACTTTTCAAGGCATCGCCCAGCTGCTTTGCTGTCAACTGATTCAGCGGCCTTTTGGAAACCGGCATTTAGGTCGTCGGCGATACCGGCTACCATTATCGCAGCAGCAGCGTTTAATAATACGATATCACGCCCAGGGCCTTTGTTCTTTCCATCAAGAACACCTTTTATCAGGTTTGCATTGTGTTCGGCATCACCGCCGATGAGTTCCTCCGTTTTCGGCGGAGAAATCCCGAAATCGCCGGGCTTAATCTCGTAAGAAGTCTTCTCATTGTCCTTTAACTCAACAACTTTTGTAACTGACATAGTGCTTATCTCGTCAAGGCCGTTGCTGTGGACTATCATTGCCCGTTTTGTGCCGAGAATTTTGAAAATCTCTGCGATTTTATCGAGCAGCGATTCATCTGGAACGCCCATTACCTGAGCACTGGCCAGTGCAGGGTTCGCCAGCGGGCCGAGTATGTTAAAAGCCGTGCGGAATCCGAGACTTTTTCTTATCGGCTGGACGAATTTCATTGCCGGGTGAAACATTGGGGCAAACATAAAACCAATATGAGCGTTTTCGATACATTCTGCAATCGTCTCGGGGTCGCAGTCGATTTTAACGCCCAGCGCTTCGAGCACATCGGCTGAGCCGCATTTGCTTGTGATGCCTCGATTGCCGTGTTTTGCGACATAAGCTCCTGCGCCTGCCGCTACGAATGCCGAGGCGGTGGAGATATTAAATGTTTTCAAAGCCGCGCCGCCGGTGCCGCAGGTATCGATAAGGTTGTCGATTTTTGTGTTGACCCTTACAGCGTGGTTTCTAAGCGATTGTGCCAGACCTGCAAGTTCGCCCGGCGTTACTTCTTTCATTCTCATTATAGCCAAAAACGCTGCAATCTGAACCTCAGCGACGCCGCCTTCGAAAATTATGTCCAATAATTCTTTTGTCTGTTCGTACTTAAGGTCACCTCCGTCGAGAAGACATTTGAGATATTCAGTTATATCGGCCATAGCTAATCTTTCCTGCAGGTTAGTGAAATTTTTAAAAGGTTCTGTATTATTTTTCCGCCTGTAGGCGTAAGTATGCTTTCCGGATGGAACTGCACGCCGAAAATCGGTTTTTGTTTGTGTTTAACTCCCATAACAATATCGTCGTATTTTGCGGTTATCTCCAGACAATCAGGCACCTCGGCAGGGACGGCACATAAGCTATGATATCTTCCTGCCTGGAGCGGATTTTCAAGACCCTCGAAGATATCCTTGCCGTTGTGTGTTATCCTGGATGCTTTTCCGTGGCAGACTGTCGGAGCGTGACCGATTTCCCCGCCGAAATATTCCACAATTGCCTGATGGCCGAGACAGACGCCGAATATGGGAAGTATATCTTTAAAATAGCCTATCGCTTCGAGCGTAACGCCTGCCTTTGCGGGTGTGCCTGGGCCGGGCGAGATTACCAGCAGGTTCGGCTTGAATTCTTCTGCGATTTGCTTGAGGTTTTCCAGCGGCGTATCGGCACGGTACACCTTCGCGATACAATCTCTTTTGCAGAAATCATCGACGAGGTTGTATGTAAACGAGTCGAAATTGTCTATAAACAAAACTTTTGGATTTTTATTTTCCATTTTTATGTTCCTCTTACCGCCCGCAGGCAGGAATTTGCTTTGTGCTGTGTTTCCTCGAACTCTGTTTTCGGTACACTGTCATAGACGACACCGCCGCCTGCCCGGATATAGGCTGTATGGTCTTTTATCTGCAGTGAACGTATAGTTATACAACTGTCGAATTGTCCATCAACGGTTAAATACATTACCGCGCCGCCGTAGTAGCCGCGTTTGTTTTTTTCGAGCCGGCGGATGATTTTCATAGCCTCGATTTTCGGCGCACCTGTAAGCGTTCCCATATTCATCGTCGCAAGATACGCACTTAATGCATCAAGCCCTTCGGCCAAGGTCCCTTTTACATTGCTGACCAGATGCATTACGGATTCATATTTTTCGACAACAAGTAATTCGGTGACGACGCGCGAGCCTTTTTGAGTAACGCGCGCGATATCGTTTCGTGCTAAATCGACCAGCATCATATGCTCGGCGAGTTCCTTGCGGTCGAGTTTAAGCTCGGCCTCGTATCTGAAATCCATATCCTGGTCAATTTTCCCATCGACTTTGCCGCGAGGTTTAGTTCCTGCAATCGGGCGGATTTCGACCTGACGATTTTTTGTTCCGCTTACCCGCAGGTTAAGCTCGGGGCTTGCGCCTGTCAGAACGGTATTAGGTGTATTGAGGTAAAACATATATGGCGAGGGGTTTATTCGGCGAAGTCTTTTATAAACATCGAGCGGCTCGTCAGGGCAAGGCTCTATAATTATCCTGCTGGGCACAACTTGGAAAATGTCGCCGTCAACAATGTGTTTTTTCGCGATATGAACCATCTTTTCATATTCGCCCTGTTCGGTATCGGTGCCAGCTTTCGGTAATGGGCCGGTATATCGAACGGGTTCGGGTATTTCGGTTTTCAGGGCCTTGAAATAATAGTCAAAATGGTTTTGAGCTTCTTCTATAATCTCGGTCTTGTCATCGTCGGTTATTACGGCGTTGACTATTACGAAGGCATCGCCGGACTTATGGTCCATTAGAAAAATATTGTCTGCGAAGTAAAGTTCATAGTCCGGCACATCGAGTATAACGGATTCGTTTGCAGGTAACTTTTCAAACTGGTCGATGAAGTCATAACTTATCGCGCCGAGCAGGCCGCAGGTTACGCGGAAGGGTTTCCCTGAAAGCTCAAAGGCAAAATTGACCGCTCTGATTACATCCATCTGATTTACGGCTTTGAGACGAGCTTGTTCGTCGATAATATCATGGTCGAGATTGAGATGTCCGGTGATTTTGTCTGGTTCAAAATTTATCTCTTTGCAGAAATTGAATCTATCCCGCCCGGCGGTTGAAAAGTATTTAATCATCCTTTTGCCGGTTGGGCTCAAGGCGACGATTTGGAAATCAGCGCCTTTGCCGGCAACGTAAAGGGCAGGATTTGCCGTTCCAAAAGTCAGCTCGCCTTCGCTTGCCTGAAGGTGCTCTTTTGACTCGAACAGACAGCAGTGCTGTTTTCTGCCGTAATCGCTTAATTTTGCAAAGAAATCGACCGGCTCAGATACCTCAATCTGCCTGAGAAGGGGTATAATCTGCCCCGGCTTTGCATTATTGATTTTTTCGTTTAATTCCGTCATATTTTTTCCCGCTAATTATACATCCCGTTAGACCTCGTTTAAGAGGTGTAAAACGGTATAAAATATTCCTGTCTTTTAGTATATTAAAACATATATATATAAATCCAGCAAGGTCTAACGGGATACATAAAAAAACAGCCTGCCGCTACCGACAGGCTGTGAAATTTTTATATATATTTTTCCTAAATGTAAACCAAGCTCACAACCCGTCAGCTATTTGCCAACAGGCCACCACCAACCAGAACGATAGTTAATGTGATTTTGGGCCATAACACATAAAAAGTACCAAAATAAGCCGTTACTGTCAAGTAAATTGTTTGCTGATTTTTGAACACTTGCATAAGAGCCGATTTTTGCTTATATTGTTGTAGGATTATCGGAGATTATTAGTAGAGTTAAAATGGTTAAAAATCAAGTTATAGCAGAAATCGGAGAAAAGCAGATGGATCCCGTTAGACCTTTGTTGGATTATTATGTGTATTTTAATATACAAAAAGACAGGAACGTTTTATTGGGTTTTATATACCCGAAAGGAGATCTAACGGGATGGATGTACTGAAATATGATTCAAGTCTGCCTTATAAGGTAGCGGATTTATCGCTTGCCGACTGGGGCAGGAAAGAAATGGACCTGGCTCAAAATGAGATGCCCGGCCTTATGTCGGTTCGCGAAAAGTACGACAGTCAAAAACCTTTAAAGGGTTTGAAAATTACAGGCTCTTTGCATATGACGATTCAGACGGCGATGCTGATAGAGACACTTGTAGAACTCGGCGCCAAAGTTAGATGGGCATCCTGCAATATTTTCAGTACGCAGGACCACGCTGCTGCTGTGGTTGCGAGGGATAAACTCGCCTCTGTTTTTGCCTGGAAAGGAGAGAGCCTTGAAGAATACTGGTGGTGTACAGAACAGGCCCTGCGTTGGCCTGACGGCGGCGGGCCGGATTTGATTGTCGACGACGGCGGAGATGCTACGCTGTTTGTTCATCAGGGAGTAAAAGCTGAAAAAGATACATTGTTGCTGGATGTGCCCTGCGACAATCACGAAATGCAGATAATTATGAACAGGCTCAAAATTTCGGTTGCCGACAAGCTGGACAGGTGGACAAAAATCGCAAAGGCAATCAAAGGCGTTTCAGAAGAAACAACCACAGGTGTTGCTCGGCTGTATCAAATGCAGACTGAAGGTTCCCTGTTATTCCCAGCGGTTAATGTCAACGACTCAGTTACCAAATCGAAGTTTGACAATCTTTACGGCTGTCGAGAATCGCTTGCCGACGGGATAAAAAGGGCGACAGATATTATGGTTGCAGGCAAGTGCACTATTGTTTGCGGCTACGGAGATGTCGGTAAGGGCTGTGCACAATCCATGCGGGGCTTTGGCGCACGGGTGATTATTACCGAGATTGACCCGATATGTGCTTTGCAAGCTGCGATGGAAGGTTTTGAAGTTAAAACGCTGGAGGAAGTTGTTGCCGAGGGCGATATATTTGTTACATCTACCGGCTGCTGCGATGTTATCCGCGGCGAGCATATGGAAAAGATGAAAAACGAAGCTATCATTTGCAACATCGGTCATTTCGACCATGAAATACAGATGAGCTATCTTGAGAAAAATTCGAAATGTAAAAAAGATAATATCAAACCTCAGGTTGATAAGTGGACAGTTGAATCGGGAAGGTCAATTATTGTTTTAGCCGAGGGCAGGTTGGTAAATCTCGGTTGTGCGACCGGCCATCCGAGTTTTGTGATGAGCAACAGCTTTACGAATCAGTGCCTGGCGCAGATAATGCTTGCAGCCGGCGGCCTGGAAAATAAGGTTTATACTCTGCCCAAGATGCTGGACGAGGAAGTGGCCAGGCTGCATCTTGCCAGGTTGAGCGTATCTCTTACCGTTCTTACACCAGCCCAGGCGAAATATATCAATATACCGATTGAAGGTCCTTACAAGCCGGAACATTACAGATACTGATATGTGGGAACATTTTTCGCACCAGGCCGATATTGGCATTAAGGCCATAGCGGACTCTTTGCCGAGCGCATTTGAACAAGCGGCGTTGGCGCTTACGGCAATTGTTACAGAGCAGGGGAATGTAGAGGCAACAGAATCCGTACAAATCGAATGTTCAGCTGAAAATAATGAACTTTTGCTTATCGATTGGCTAAATTCTGTTATATACGAGATGGCTGTAAGAAAAATGCTCTTTAGCAGGTTCCAGGTTAGAATTGAAAATTTAAAACTTTCTGCGAAAATATGGGGCGAAAAGATTAATCAGGACAAACACAACCCTGTAGTGGAGCCCAAGGCCGTAACTTATAATCAGTTAAGCGTAAAAAATGAAAATGGAAAATGGAACGTTCAATGTGTGGTTGATGTGTAATGGTAAAGCCTGAATTAAAACAAGTTTCCGAAAACGTCTGGCTGATAGAGCCTTTTGGAAAGATGAACGTGCCCGGCGTGATTTTCGCCGATAGTATCCTGATAAACGACATAGACGAAAAGACCATTTCTCAGGTTTGCAATGTTGCTGCGCTGCCGGGCATAGTCAAGGCCTCGTTTGCGATGCCTGATGCTCATATGGGTTACGGTTTTCCGATAGGCGGCGTTGCCGCCTTTGACCCCGCCGCCGGCGGGGTAATCTCCGGCGGAGGTGTCGGATTCGATATCGCCTGCGGCGTAAGGACGCTGCATACGTCTCTTGCCCCGGAAGAAATAACGCTCGTTAAAGAAAAACTTGCAGAGTCTCTTTTTCGTGATATCCCGGCAGGGGTAGGCAGTACGGGAAGTATTCTGCTTAATACAAAAGAGCTTGATAATATGCTCGCCGGCGGGGCGAAATGGGCGGTTGAAAAAGGATTTGGCATAAAGGAGGATTTGGATTTTATCGAAGAGAGCGGCTGCTCAACTGGTGCAGTACCGGCAAAGGTTTCGCCTCATGCCAAGAAACGGCAGGCAGAGCAGATGGGCACGCTCGGTTCGGGCAATCATTATCTTGAAGTTCAAAGCGTTGCCGATATTTTCGACAAGACCGTTGCTAAGGGCTTCGGCTTGAAAAAGGGTGATTGTCTGGTAAGCATCCATTGTGGCTCGCGAGGCCTGGGGCATCAAATCGGTACAGATTATCTTAAGCAAATGGCTGCGCAAGCTGCAAGTTACGGTATTGATTTGCCGGACAGGGAACTTGCCTCGGTGCCGGTAAATAGTCCGTTAGGCGCCGATTATCTCGGTGCAATGCGGTCGGGTATAAATTGTGCTCTTGCCAACAGGCAAATTTTAACCGAGCTTGTCAGACGTGTATTTTCAAAGATATTCCCCAATGCCCAGTTAAAAATGCTTTACGATGTTAGTCACAATACCGCCAAACTTGAGAAACACAATGTCAACGGTCAAGCCAAACAGTTGCTTGTCCATCGCAAAGGCGCTACTCGGTCGTTTGGGCCCGGCAGCGATGATTTGCCGGCCAAGTACAAGGATTTTGGTCAGCCTGTTCTTATCGGCGGCTCGATGGGAACATCTTCATATATCCTTGCCGGCACGAGCCAAAGCGAATCTATGGCGTTCAGTTCAGCTTGTCACGGCGCGGGTCGTAATCTAAGCAGGACAGCGGCAAGGAAAAAATGGCAGGGCGGTCAAATTATCAAAGAACTTGCCGCCAGGAAGATTATAATTAAATCTCGTTCGATGAGGGGCCTGGCGGAAGAGGCTCCCGATGCTTATAAAAATGTTAGTGCCGTTGTCGAGGCGACGGTAAACGCCGGCCTTGCCAAAAAGGTCGCAAAGCTACTGCCCATTATTTGCGTCAAGGGCTGAGTCTGAATTATCCGCCTCTTTATCTGCCTTGTCAACTTTTCGCTGCAGAATACCGCGAATCAGTCTGGTTATGCCAACAGAGAGAAAAATAAGAGCGATGAATAATCCAATTACGCCCTCATCGTCGGGTTGACATCCGGTAACTAACAGAGTGACAATCATTAAACCGAGACCCATTAAAGAAAGACCGATTCCTGCCGTAAGATTTATTATCCAGTTGGGACCTTTCTTCTTGACGGGCATGAGCTCCGATAGCGGGGTGCCTTTTTCAATTGCCGCAAGAATCTGCAGATGCTCAAGGCGTTTTTTATTCAGAAAGTACCATGCCAGCATTACAATTAAGCAAATCATCACGACAAAGGGCAGGGAGCCGACTATAAAAGGCCAGGCGCCTATTTCGACCTTGTCGCCACCTGCTTCGGTGACTGTTAAAGCTAAAATCTGAGGGAGCATATTCATATTTAAATCCTTTCCTTAAGGCTATTTTATTTTTATTGAGCCGTTGTGTGTTTCCAGGCGTAGCTTATCCCTGCCGTCACCGATTACGCCTTTCAGTTTTTTGCTGACTTCGCCGGTTATAGCAACAGGCAAATCGGTATTGATGTCACCTTTACCGGTTGATGCTTCCACTGTTGCTGAAAAGTTTTCAGGTGCAGTGAATGTAATTCCTCCATTATGAGTTTCAACATCAATCTTGCACGGTTTTTCAGATTGCCCGGTGCATTGTATATCTATACTGCCGTTATGAGTTTCAATTTCCATATCAGCCAGTGTGCCGGTATAATCTATACTGCCGTTATGAGTTGACAAATCCGCTCCACCTGTTGCATCAATGACTGTAACATCACCGTTATGGGTCTCTGCTTCGATCTTACCTGTAACACCGCTGGAACGAATCTTGCCGTTATGGGTTTCGAGGGACAAATTCATACCCGCAGGCAAATTCACGTCCAGGCATACGACAACTTCAACCTTTTTAGGAATGTCCGGTTTTTTGATCTCTACATCTATGTCGTTTCCCCTGTATACAAGCTCAACCTGTACCTGTTCAGCGATGTTCTTTGCTGTTTCTTTGTCCTTTGCCTTAACGGTAATTGTGGAAATAAGGCTGCAGTCGGTAGTTTGACAACCGGTTACCGTTATTTTTCCATTGTGAGTCTCAGCGGTGAAATTTTTTGCCTGGCCGGCTGGAATCTTTGAGTTTACCTCTCTTGTATAATTAACCTTGGCGATGCAATTGGACACTAAGATAACAGCCATTAAGCAGCTGATAATAAGGACTTTTTTGCTCATCTTTTCCCTTTCTAATATGTTTTTTTTAGTTCTCGACGATTATTGTTGCTATTTTACCTGTTAGTCGCAAGATTTAATGTAAAGGTTTCAAAAAATTTGAAACTTTTTGCTGCTCTTTTGCGACTAATATATAAAAGGAGCTGTTTTTGGCAGGTGATACTGGGCAAAACAAACAGGCGGGTTTGATACATCGGCTCCGCAGCGGTGATCGGGAGGCCTTTGCCGATTTTGTTAGGAGGTATCAAAATCAGGTTTTTTTATGCTGTCGGCTGCAGGGGCTCGGCGCTGATGAGGCCCAAGATGTTGCAAGCGAGACATTTCTGGCAGCCTATAAGGGGCTGAATCGATACACAGGCAGGGCAAAATTGAGCACCTGGCTTTGGAAAATTACATATAACAAATCGATAAATTATATTCGAAAAAAGAGCCGTCAGCAAAAAATATATACAAAGCTCCAGGATAAATATAGGGATGAACAGCCAGCCAAACAATCTGAACCGTTTAAGGAAGACAGGACTGGAATTGTATGGGATGCTGTAAAAAAACTTCCGTCGGAACACGCCACGGCGATAGTTTTGTATTATCGTCAGGAAAAGAGCATTAAATGTATTGCGAATATTATGAAAAAACGTCAAAATACCATTAAGGTTTATCTGTTCAGGGGCCGTCAAAGACTAAAAGAGCTTCTGGGCCAAAAGCAAGAAAGGTTGTACTGATATGTCGGACAAAAATAAAAAACACAACGACAAGTTCGATAAATTATTGACCGATGCGCTGAAGCAATATCGCCTGTCGGTACGCCCCGGTTTTCCGCAGCGGATGCTTAGTAAACTTGAACAGCTTAAACAGACCAAGGCTCTTAAAAAAGTTGTCCGGCAGGAACGAGCATTGTTGGCAGCGTTTATATTCTTACCTGCAGCAGCGATAGCATTGGGCTTGATGTTCCCGAATGTGTTCTTGTTACCGTCGCAATGGCCGGCAACGTTGTATTTCATTCTCAAACAAATAGCTGTAACCTGGTCTCAGCAATGGCAATTATGGTTATCCTACGCAGTAGCGGCAGGAGCCGCGTTATATGCTATCTATGATATTCTATTAGCAGATAATTAAGCAAAACTTAGGATTTTGTCTTTTCGTTAGTTGCCACAATATTAACGTAGCCGTGTTTTACGCCTTTCAGACTTATTATCTTTTCACCAGCTTTATTTATATCTGAAGCCATACCTCTTAAAATCAAAATCTCAAGGCAGTTATGGCGGTCGATATAGACATGGACCGAAGATACGGTTTTTATGGGTTTATCGTGCTGCAGTTTTTTAAACACATTTGAAATGTGTGCGGTATGATGGTCGTAAACAAGAAAAATCGCACCGATGGCAGGTGTTCTTTTGTGTTCGAGTTTTATCTGTGAAAGATTGGAACGAATCAGGTCGCGTATTGCCTCCGAGCGGTTTTTGTAACCTTTGCCGGAAATGGTTTTGTCGAATTCGGCAAGCAGTTTCTTTTCCAGCGATACGCCTATACGTTCGATATTAGCCATTTTATTACTCTCCAATCTGTTGTACGCCGGTCACACAAAATATGTAAATCAAAGGTTTGTCGGAAGTGTTTTTAATATTGTGTATAGTTTGCGGCGGGACATAAAGAATTTTGCCCTGGCCGATTTTAAGTTCCTGATTATCGCCGATAGCGGCAATTCCGGTACCTGAAAGAAAAACCAGCACTTCTTCCTGTGGGCCGGTAGTATGCCGGCCGCAATCGGCCCCCGGAAGAAGATAAACTCGACCCGAATGTAGGCCGTATGTTTTAGGCGGTTTTATTAATGACTGATATTCACTGTTGTCGGCGAGTTCCTTAACAAAAGGCTCTATATCCATCTTTTTCTCCCAAAAACCCAGGCAAATCTTCAATAAACCATATTTTACCGAAAAATTATAAATTTGCAATTTATTTCTTGATTCGGTAACACAAATTTTGTATTTTTATGCAGTAATACGATTATGTAATTGTTATGCGCTTTGTCAACGCAAAATATTAGTAACATTTTTTAAGGAGCAATGTAATGAAGAAGATTAATTTAATGCTTGTTATTGTGATGGTTGCTGGTTCGGTGGCTTTTGCGGACGACCCTACAGTCGCAGAAGTCACACACACTGATCTTCAAGCGGTAAATGAAGATGGATACGGCACTTACACAGCCACTGATAAAGTCATAATCAGTGGCATCGTGTTAAATGTACCTGAAGAAATGCTCAATCCAACCCCCGGAGCAGGCTATATGGGCGGGTCGTGGCAAGCCTATATTCAGGGTGAAGATGGCGACCATGCTGGAACAGCCGTCTGGCTCGGCCAGTATTACAGCAAAGTTTCGAGTTCAGATGATTACACGGACGAAGAATTATTAAGCGAGATGTGTCGTATAAATACGGACTCTGACACCGGTTATATTTTTAATGTAGGAGATCGGGTCAGAGTTACAAGCTGGTATAAATTCTATAAAGGTAAGGTTAATGTTAATGAAAAGCACGAGAAAGACCCATTTTTTGATTTTGAAATCGAGTTAGTCAAACCTGCTGTAGGATTACCTCAACCCGAAGTGATTACACTGGATCAGATAAAGGATATAAATAACGACTATATTTTTGACTCCAGCAGACTTACAGGCTGTGAATATTATCAGGGCCGTTTAGTGCGACTCGAAGATGTTAATGTTGTAGATCCCGAAAATTGGGGGCCGGGTAACGCAATAATAGTTGCTGCTTCAAATGGTCTCACTTTTCCTGTTTTGCTTGGGATCGGCGATGGCTTTACAAGGTATGATTGCCCTGTAGGTCAAATAGATGTTATAGGGATTATGGACCAGGAGAGTTCGGGCTATATGATTTGCAAGGATGGTTATCGTATATGGATTACTAATTATGATGGCAACGGGCTGGTGTTAACTGACCGCGGCTACAAACGTGGAAATCTGCCAGGCGATATTAATACGGATTTCAAAGTTGATTTTATAGATTTTGCTGAGATGGCCGAAAACTGGCTGAAATGTGCTCCAGGACTTTGCGATTGTAATTAACATTTATATACACTGTCACAAGTTATGAGTCATGAATTCGTAACAGTGTACATTTTTGCAATCAATTGAATTGGCAGTATCAAATTCCTCTGGAGTTTAATGAAAAAAGGAGTTACATTAATAGAATTATTGGTTGTTATTTCCATCATTGCGATGCTTATGGGGATTCTTCTGTCTTCTTTTTCGCAAGCACGCCTGCAAGCCAAAATAGTTACTGTCAATGCTGAACTGCGACAAATAGGTCTTGCTCTTGAGTGTTACTACTTTGATAATAAAAAGTATCCTCCCACCCGTGAAGATTGTCATACGGGGAAAATTAAAGATCACCTGTATCAGCTTCCTAAAGAACTCGCGGAAGGTAGATATTTGCCTGCTACAAATGCTAAAGATGTTATGGCTACAACAATGGAGGACCGCTTTAATCTTGGACACACATATAAGTATCGCAGTGTTGGGGAATGTATAAGAGACCGGGATATTGTGGACAAGTGGATAAAATCCAGGTTGTGGGTACCTGATGGATTTCCCGGAAGAAGCGGCATTGAAGAGGAAAAAGGTCAGTGGTATAAAGAGGCTAAAAAATCACCGGTAAAATGGGTTTTGTTCAGCTTAGGCCCAAATTTCGATGAGCAGTGGATTAAGGAGATTTTAGAAAACAGATATCCTGTCCCTAAAGAAATATGGTACAGCCCCAAACAAAAAAAAGGGTTTTTAGTTAGATTGCATTTACAGAATGGTAATGAAAGTGGATCATTTGAAGGGTATTAGATAAAGAATAAAATTAAAATAATTTTCCTGAGCTTGAGTTTTTTTCATGGTTTGTCTTTATTGAGCGGCTGCGGTAGTAAATCGTCTGATGTCTTACGGTCTGAAATTGCCGTAACAAACTCGTATTTGCAATGTGTGGTCAGGGACATTTGCGGCGACCAGATAGATGTTCTCTGTTTGACGCCGCCGGGTATGTGTCCGGGACATTTTGACATTTCACCGTCTCAGGTGAACCAACTTTGTAATTGCAGGATATTGCTGCTTTTCGATTTTCAGAAAAAAATCGAAGACTCATTATTCCGCATTAAGGAAAAAGGGCTAAAAACAGGTGTTGTGCGGGCTATGCCGGGCTTGTGTGTGCCTGAAACTTATCTTGCCGCTTGCAGGAATGTCTGTAATATCCTTTCGGCGCAATATCCTGATAGAAAGGTTGTGTATAACGAAAGATTAAAACAGATAGAAAAGCGTCTGGAGAATTTGAGTAGTGAGCTTCTTACCAGGATAGACCAATACGGTCTGAAAAACGTCAAAGTTCTAACATCGAATCATCAGGCTCAATTTGCCAAGTGGCTTGGATTAGATGTAGTCGCCGCATTTGTGGGCAGTGACACTGAAACGGCTGCCAACATAAACCAATGTCTTCAAACAACCAAAGATAGTACAGTAAGATTTGTAATAGCCAATAAACAGGAAGGTACCGGTCTTGCAAATGCCATGGCTGAACGTTTAAAAGCTAAAGTTGTAGTTTTTAGCAACTTCCCCGGTATAAACAATACTCAAACCGGATATGAAG
>CAYTQR010000014.1:0-17335 GCA_964440045.1 uncultured Planctomycetaceae bacterium
GCGGATTCAAAAAATCTGAGCTTTGACGTCCTATACAACTGCGGCAATCTATAACGTCTTAAATCATAAACCGTCATCAAGCAAGGCTTAGCCTTAGTTGGCGGCATTAAATGATGAAAACAATGATAGATATCAAAATCACCTGTTAAAGACTCCAGTTTGGGATAATCAAAGTGGTTCCAGAAATTTTCCAGCCATCTCATCTTGACAGTCAGTGTTTTTTGCTCTGTAATTCCTCTCAGTTCATATTTTACAACCTCCTCCGCTCTCGATGCAAAACGGCCTGAATGAAACAGAATCATTTCGGGTTTTTCCTCAAGCTTTGCAAAACCTTCGAGGATACCTGTTCCAAATGTATAAAAACCCGAAAACTTGTTTACTAAGACTGGGTTGAAATCAATAGCTACTTTGATATCCGATATGGATTTGGCTTTTTTTACAACTGGCTGTTTTTTCTGCAGTTCAACAGAACGTCCCTTGCTTTGCCATAGCGCCGGATAAAATTTGTTCTGGATTATTAGAAGCCAGCAAAAAGCTTTTAAATTAAAATGCCTCTTCAGGGACTTCCCCAAAAGATCACAGGCGGTTTGTTCCATTGATTCTCCGACGGCGCTCCTGGCAGCTCTGTACTGTTCTTTGCTCAATCTTCGCATTGCAAGCTTGAAAGGAATAACCTTTTTGCCGCCATCGTTAAAATAAAAATTCTCCAGCACCTTGTATTCGGTGTTTCTGTTGACAAAAGATATCTGGGAGATATTTCCGCCGTGTCTTCGTCTTTTGAACACCGGCTTTTGCAGGCCGATGAAATCATACTTCAGGGAGAGTCTCAGCCACAAATCATAGTCAGAACAAACTGGTAGTGTCGTATCGAATCCGCCGGCTTGAACCAGCATTTTATTGGGGAAAAGCGAACCACAGGAATGTATCAATATATTCTCAAAAAGGTATCTGGTAATTTTGCCGCTGTATAGTTTCCTTTTTCTCCTGCGCAGAATATCACCATTTTCATCAATCGCAACATAAGGTCCGTAAACAACAACATCTTCAGCTCCCTTGGGCATCACTCCTATCATTTTCTCGAGTGCATCGGGATATAAAAGATCATCGGAATCAAGAAACGAGATATATTTCCCCTCTGCAAGCTCAATAAGTTTATTTCTGGCGGCAGCATCGCCGGCATTTTCCTGCCAGTAGTAGCGTACATTATAGCCGCTTTCTTCCAGCATCTTTTTTGTGCCGTCGGTCGAACCGTCATCGACTATAACTACCTCGAAATCTTTATATGTCTGCATAAAAACACTATCGAGGGTCTCTTTAAGAAGAAATTCTCTGTTATAGGTTGGAATGCAAACACTGATATTCGGCGCCATTTGCCACCTCAATTCATACAAACACCATAACGGCCGCAAATCAGGTCACTATCAACTGCGTTTCATACAGACTCTTGTATAAAGTGCAGTCTCTAACAAGTTCTTCATGAACACCTTGAGCGACAATTTTGCCGTTATCCATAACTACAATTCTGTCCGCCGATATTACTGTGCTGAACCTATGCGCTATGACAAAGCAAGTTCTATTGCGCATGATTTCGGATAAAGCTTCATGTATTTTTGCTTCGCTGTCGGCATCAACCTGACTCATCGCCTCATCGAAAATAAGTATAGATGGGTTTTTCAATATCGCACGGGCAATTACGATTCTCTGCAGTTGGCCGCCGCTAAAGCCGGAACTGTGTTCGCCGATAACAGTATTATAACCACCAGGCAGCGGCTCGACAAACTCATGGGCATAAGCTCTCTTTGCAGCAGCTATAATCTCATCCATACTTGCGTCCATTTTACCGTAACCGATATTTGCAGCAACCGTATCATTGAAAGTAACGACCTGCTGGCCAACCATACTTATCTGGCTTCTAAGGCTTTTCAAGCTTACATCACGGATGTCAACTCCGTCAAAAAGTACCTGCCCCTGTTGCGGGTCATAGAACCGTGGAATAAGATTTATAAGAGTTGTTTTACCCGAGCCGTTCGGCCCAACGACCGCTACGGTCTGTCCTGCATCGATAGTAAGATTCAAATTTCGCAGAACCTCTTTATCGCTTTTGGGATAGCGGAATGTTATATTTTTAAACTCCATTTTATTTTCCAAGGATTCTATCGGCTCAGCGCCGGCTTTTTCATACTCTGGAGCCATATCTACAACTGCAAAAATTCTTTCTGCCGCCGCATTTCCCTGCTGAACCTTGTTCCAGACATCGCTGCTTTTCCTTACCGATTCAGCCGTAGCTCCAAGCAAAACAAGAAGAGCAAAAAATGCGCTTGATTCCATTGTCGAATTTGTAACCCAGTACACTCCCACAAGCAACGCCGCTGAACCCGCTATCATTCCCAAAACTTCCATTATTGGTCCTGTCGCAGCATCAACCTTTGCGACTTTTAAGGCTCTTTTCAGAAATTTTTGATTTACGTCATTAAAAACATTTCTTTCATAGCCCTGACGATTGTAAACTTTCACAACCGATATCGCCTTCATTGACTCTTCAAGTTTACCTAGTATCAACGCGCTGCTGAGCAGTGCCTTTTTAGAAGCCTTTTTTATCTTCCTGCCGAGAAATTGTCCAAATCCAATTGTAGCCGGCGCACATGCAAGGAAAATAAGCGTAAGCTGCCAGTTTATAAGCGCGGCAAAGGCCAGCGTACCAAAAGCCTTTAAAGGTTCTCTCAAGGCCTTATCAAACAAAACCGTTACGCCCTTGCCTGAAGCTGCAATATCGTTAACTAATCTGCTGGTGATATCGCTTGTCCCTTCGCTTGAAAAGAACCCTAACGGCAGTTCCATGGAATGTGAAAACACATTAGTTCTCAGACTCGCAATTGCCGTCTGAACTACTTTATTCGCCATATATCTCTGGAAAAACCTCGCAATACACCGCAGAATTGTAACCACGCTCATAAGCAGAATAATAATAACAACAGTCTTCTGCATCGTTTCTTTCGACTGCTGCCGCGGCACAAAACTCACCGCCCACTGAGCCCAATTCATATATGCCTTTTTAACGCCGGAATTCATTTGAAGCTCTAACGGTTCGGGCACACCGAGCGAATTAACACGTCTTACCTGCAATTTCAAATTCGGTTCACTTTCTACACTTGCAAGTTCATGCATTATCTCCGGCGAAAGCACTCTGTCATTAGCATCTTTTACAGATTGCGTCCCCGCGCCAATGACCCTATCCCCTTTTCTTATCCCGGCCAGAAAGGCAGAGCTGTCTTTTTTGACCTTGGTAACAAGCAGATAATAAGCGATATCTTTGGTTTTAGCGTTGGTAAAGTCAGAGGTTTCAGGCACATAAAATTCAACACCATATCTCCAGGTGCAAACCCTTCTATCGACCCAACTGCTAAGTCCCTCTTCTCCCATCATAACCTTCAGCAAAGGCATAATAGTTGCAAAGCTCAGCGAATACAGTATGCCCACAAGCAGAGCGGAAGCTACTACGACTATAACCCGCGGCCATTGAGGCCTGATATATTTAAATATACGCCCTATTGCGTTCAATTTAGATAACTCCAATACAAAACGATTTTGGATACGATAACAGAACAAACCTCTCAGGTCAACCCCGCACATATAGTATAATTCGTGTCTATTATTAAGTGCGGGGTCAAGAATCCAAAAAACCTCACCTTATTTAGGTCGGTTAGCCCTGCCATCTTGTATGGCAGGGTTCGTTTATATTTAACCCCTTCTTTCAGTGCCGGCTATCTTCTTGTTTCTTTTCGGTTTTCCCTTCAAGGCGAAGTGTTGCCAATAACCCTGCAACAAAACCGAACAAAAAAGTAAGCATTAACAAAAACGCTCTTGGCATAGCGATCTTGACAAAAAGAAATTTCGTTTCAACAGACTGTGTATTCTGCAAAATTACTATCAGAACTAAAACTATTACAACTACTATCGTTATTATCTTAAACTTTTTCATTCTTAACCCTTTCTGTTTAAACCCGCCGACCCTTCACAGTAGGTTCTCATTGCGGGGCCGCGCCTGTTGTGTCGAAATAACTTATTGAAGAGGCAATTTTCGCGGTTGCGAGAGTTGCCCATTTGCAGCTTTTGCCAAGATATCAGCCCATCTATTACAAAAGTCATCAAAATCCTCATCATCAATTGGTTTGGGGCCAAAGGCAATCTGATATGAACTCATAGCACTTGTCGATACTGCCTTATCAGCTTTCTTAAAATCGTCCAGAGCAAATGGTTCAAATTTAATTTTAAGCTTTTCTTTTGGTATAAGAGGATTTCCAAAATACGAAACTTCTCGCCAACGATAGTTATCATCATCAGATAGTTTTGAATACCACAGTGTTGAGCTCCATTCATAAATTGGACTTCCCTGTTGAACAGCTATAATAGCCCCTGCAATGACATCCCACTTTGACTGAATAAAATCATTCTCTGATATTACCTTATTTGTACGAAGATGTAGTACTCTTAAGCATCCTTTACCAAGAGATATTAAGCCATGTTTAAGAACATTATCCTGTCGTTGGCCAAGCTTTTGATGACATTTTGCTGCCGGAGCTAAATGTAATATTCGATCAAACATCTGGTCTATAACTCCCACAAGAATATTAAAAGCTTCATTATATAATTCCATCCTTTTTTCTGACTTTGCTTTCTCCGCTTCACGTTTTGCCTCTTCCGCAGCTTGATGAGCAGCCACTGTTTCTCCAGCCTCCATTAAGGCACTAAGACCTGTCTGAGATAAATGATCCTTATTATTTTTGGAAATCTCTCCCATGATTTTCATCACTCTATCCAAATTCGGGCGAGCATCTTGGTTTTTCCGAAGCATCATTGTAAGCAGTGAACATAATTGAGGATGATGGTTCTTTAATCTTGGCGGCTTTTCTGTAAGATGCTGGTGTTTGAGAAGATCATTCGACCCCTGAAAAGGAGGATGTCCTGTGAGAAGACTATATCCGATACAGCCAAGAGCATATATATCGGTTGCAGTAGAGGAATGTTCAGATTTCCACTGTTCAGGTGCTGCATATGGAGGTGTTAAATAGTTTTTAAGTGTTTGTAGCGAGGTGGATTCTTCGACAAACCGCGCAATGCCAAAATCAGCTACCTTCCATTTTCCTTTATGAAAAAGAACATTAGCAGGTTTTAGATCCCTATGGACAATATCACTAACTTCGGACAAACCTTCAGCTATTTGTAGTAAGATACTTGCGGCCTCAATATCTGTAAAGGTTCTACCACTGCTAAGTTCATCCTGTAAACTTTTGTCTGCTAAAGCCATTACTACAAAATATGAATCAGATTCTGCGTCTTGGCCTGAATCTAAAACCGGAATTACATGTGACAGTTTGCGATTTGCTAAGTCTTTAGCAATTTTTAGTTCCCTGTGCGCGGCATCCTTTGCCTCAATCTTAAGTTTCTTAATTGCGAGCTTACTATGTCCCTGACCGGTGCCAGCAAAGACAGTCCCAAAACCACCTTTGGGACCCAATTGCTTATTAGGGTCATACTTCCATTCTCCTATATCTAACTTGATGGTTTTCATGTTTTCTGATTCACTAATTTTTTCTTTGCTCATTTGTCCAATCTGTCATTTTTATTTGTTTACCTTCTATACGCCATCTATCCGTGATATCTTTAGCAATTCTTGTAAGCTTTGTTCTCTTTTGACAGCTAACTCAAACTGCCCATCACCGACTGCAACTATGGTCGAGAAAATAACGCATAACACAATGAAAAAGCTTAAACATACCCAATTCCCAATAGCAAAATATGCAATTGCACCTCCTAATAATAAGCTGGTTCCATTTATCACAAAAATTACAATCGCACTTCTTATTCGCTTAACACCTGATACTAAAACAATTGCATATAACCTCGTCACTCCCTGAATATATGAAGTACACAGGAAAGAACTAGCGGCTACGACAAGTACAGGCGCAAGAGCATACCAATACCATTCTTTTCCAATCGCAGACCATATACCGAAGCCTACTGCAATTACAAACCATAAAATAACCATTTCAACTCCTCATAGCTAACCACTATTCAATGTATTTATTTATCCTACACCTAACACCAATCACACTTCACTATCTAAAACGCCGAATGTTTTTGAAGTTCAATACTCATCCAATCTGTCATTTGTTAATAGGCTGAGGAAACCAATAACGCTCTCCATCTTTTGCTGTCCTAAGTTCAAAACGATGCAACTCTTCTTTTACGTAAAAGGGACAAAATCTGAATGGACGGTATGATAACCGAACTGCTATGTCTGCATTTTCAAAGTTATTATGTTCCATGTTAGAGAATGGAAGTAACTCTGAAGCCTCTTCTCTGGGAGCAATTATGCGAGACACCTGTTTTGGATCACTAAAACTATTATCAAAAGGTTCCTCAGCAATTACAGTAGGACCTCCGAAAGCAAGGTTGAGTTTGTTTATCGAGGAACGAAACTTGACATCACGAATGGCTAGGTACCCCTCATTACGAACAATAAAAGGAGTAAATATCGGATTAGCTGGATCAAGATTAATTGATGGGTATACATAAACACGTGGATCAACTGCAATCCAAATTGTTGCGGATGCTGCCGCCAATGCAAAAAGACAATAAATAAACGAACAAAAACGTTTTATAAGCGATCTTTTCAATTTCTGTGTATTGTTTTTGCTCGTCTTTGGTGCAAATTGCGATTTGTTGGCTGCTCTATTTTTTGCTCCCATGTTTTCCCTTTAATTCAAAACTCTTTTCCTCTGCTGCGCCGTGCCTGTCCCGCCATAGCTTTAGCGACGGCGGATCCCGTGTCAATCAGTGTACCATAAAGTCTGTGTTTATCAGTGTCTAACTATTTATTGATATATAATCCTTTGCTTTCCTCTGTTGCGTTTTCCTCGATGTCATATATTAAAATTTACTCTCGGCCGTTGGCCGATTCCATATTCAACGTTGAATGTTCAGTGTTCGATGTTGGACGTTATTAGTACTATTCTACTCTTTTTCTTACTACATTCAACCAATTTTTAGCTCGAAAAAAACCTCTCGGCCAAAGGTCGAATTCCTCAATTTTTCATTGATTTTGTTGCCGTTGTGCCTTAAAATTATAAAAATAATATATTGTAGTCTATTTAGCGGTTATGCTCCGAAGGAGAGATAATTTATGAAAGTACAGATCGTCAGTTCTTCTCGTTTCTGGCTACTCGTATTTTGTGCCATGCTTTTAACAGCAGGATATCATTCTGTACATGGCCAAAACAAAAAATCGGATACAAATAATAATATTAATCAACCTGGCGTATCTATTCCCGGCTCGGCGGTTCCTGCAGATATTTTTGAAATTAACGATCCAGGCAGATATTATTTAGTCGGCAATCGCCTATGCAAAGGTACTGGTATCAACGTAAACTCAGATAATGTAACTATAGATCTCATGGGATTTGCCTTAATTGGTCCCGGCAAGGATTCTGGAGAGAACTATGGCATTAACACCAAAAATCATCAAAATATTGAGATTATAAACGGCACAGTACGAGATTTTGGCGATCGTGGTATTGTTGACAAAGGTCCAAAACTCAAGACCGGCTACAAGAGAATAATCAATATTAGAGCTCTCAATAATGGTGCTTGCGGAATTTGCATCGGCGGACCGGCAAATCTGATATTAAATTGCACCTGTGCCCAGAACGGTGCCTCCGGTATCTGTCCTGGTTACCGCTGTCGGGTCATTGGAAATTTATGTCATAAAAACAAGCATCATGGTATCCATCCGGGACGTGGCAGTATCATACAACAAAATACTGCCACAGAAAACGGCCGATATGGCATCTTTTCCTTTTGTGGCAGCTCGATCGAGGATAATTGCGTTTATATGAATAACGAATCCAACGACCCTAATTTTGGAGGTATCCGTTTATTAAATGGTTGTGCCCTCCGCAACAATGTCTTGCGCGATAATAAACAAAACAATCTTTATGTAGAAGGCACAGGTAATGCAATTCGAGATAACGTTATTACCGCTAACAAAAATCCAGCCAACGGTATCTATTTTAAGTCGAATCAAAACTTATGTTCGGACAATTATCTTTTTGGCAACAAGACTGATTTGGCCGGCCAAAAACCGTAATTAAGAAATGCCCGAATTCGCTTACCCCGTTTAAAAACATTAAAAACTTTTTTCCTCTGCTGCGCCGTAGTTTTTCTGTCTTCTGTCTATTGAATTCTGCCTTCTATTATGGCTTTAAGATAATACTGCAAAGCAGGAAAAAAGTCAAAATGATATGCCGGCCGTCAAGTTTACTTGTAAGCAAGGCATAAGTTTTGAATTTAAAGTCCTAACGTTACTATACTCGTATGGAGTATACTGCATAGGAGCATAGTGAAAAATCGTTTTGTTTTAAGGCATAGCCGTGTAACGGCAGAAAAAGACAAACACCAAACCCGGTTCAAGTTCGTTTGAAAAAGGGTTTTGTTTGAATTTTGACGGTGCATTTATGCACGCCTTAAAGCAACCTTCGTGCATCTTCGTGAATTTATGCCATAGGTACTTCGTGGTTCAATACATTAAAACAGTCTCCGCCTTTGGCGGATTCCTCAATTCAAAATTAAAAATTCAACATTAAAAATTGTTTAACTCATTTCTTCTCTTTCTGCACTAACTTAAACAACGCTTCGCAAAGTTCTTTAACGCCTTTGCCGGTAACTGCCGATATCGCAAAAACTTCTTCCTCGAACTGTTCTTTTATCTTTTGCAGATTTTCCCCATCCGGGTCAATATCTATTTTATTTATTACGATAATTTCTCTTTTTTTACCTAATTCATCGCTATAGCTGGCCAGTTCATTTCTTATTTTCTCATAATTTTCGATTGGCTCACTCCCATCGGTCGGCATTACATCGAGTATATGAGCGATTATTCTTGTCCGTTCGATATGTTTCAAAAAATCTATTCCGAGCCCTGCCCCTTCGTGAGCGCCTTCAATCAGGCCCGGCAGGTCAGCCATTACGAACCGTCTAAAACCGGTCAATTCTACGATACCTAACATTGGCTCAAGCGTGGTGAAAGGGTAACTGGCGACTTTTGGTCTTGCCGCTGAGCATCTGGAAAGCAAAGTACTTTTGCCGGCGTTTGGCAGACCGACCAGGCCGATATCTGCGATCAATTTCAGAATGAGTTTCAGGTTCCTTCCTCTGCCGTCCTTTCCAGACTGAGATATCCTCGGTGCTTGTCTGGTTGACGTCGCAAAGGCCTTATTTCCTTTACCGCCAATTCCGCCATGGCATATTCGAACCTTCATCCCCGGCTGGTCCATATCCTGCAATAAAAGACTCTCAAGGTCTTCATCGTAAATCTGTGTACCGAGCGGGACTTTAATTATAAGGTCTTCGCCGTCGGCTCCATGCTTATTTGCTCCTTCGCCGGGCTGGCCGTTCCCTGCCCGCCAGTGATGTTTACCTGCAAAATCCAGAAGCGTATCTACATCCTCTGCAACCTCAAACCAAACATCCCCGCCCGCGCCGCCATCACCGCCATCAGGTCCGCCTTTGGGGATGAACTTCTCACGCCGGAAACTTATGCAGCCGCTGCCGCCATCGCCGGCCTTTACCATGATTTTTGCTTCGTCTATAAACATAATTTAGTCATTAGTCGCTGGTCGTTAGTATTTAGTCCATTTTTTTACCAAATACCATATACCAAATACTAAATACCAAGTGAACTATATAAAAAAAGGATGGCAAAACGCCATCCTTATTCCAATCCAAAAATGAAAACAGTTATGGTACTTCTACATGCACCTTCTTGCCCTTAAACCGTACAACGCCTTGCTTCAAAGCAAAAAGCGTACAGTCCCTGCCCATACCAACATTAAAGCCGGCATGCCACTTCGTGCCGCACTGACGTATAATAATCGCCCCCGCCTTGGCAACCTGGCCGGCATATAACTTTACGCCGAGATATTGCGGATTACTGTCCCTGCCGTTGCGACTCGAACCCTGTCCCTTCTTATGTGCCATTGTAACTACCTTTAAATAAAGAACTTATGCTTTTGCGAAAATTTAGAATACTGTTTTATAACAAAAAAGAAAAATAATGGCAAGAAAAATTTGTTCGGTTTATTAGGTTATAGTTATCAGTTATCAGTTATCGGTTATCCGTAAAAAGTGAGGTTTTTTAGGGGTTAGGGGATAAAGTTTGATTTATAAACATTTAAGCGATAGAATCAGGTTGGTTTTATACTTAAACTGAGGAAACAGGGAAATATTGGAATATCTCATAAGAACGGATAGAATTGCTAATAAGGAGTGGTTAGAATGGAATCTTGTACAATTGAAATAACATCAGCTGCAGAAAAACACGGCAATCTAAATCTCAGTCCTTGCAATAAAGATTTTTTCCCTAAAGATACTATTGGGCAATCTTCTCGAAAGAAAGGGGTCGGAATTCCCATTATAATAAAAGCTGAAGGGATTTTACGGCCAATTAAAACAGATATTCCCACAGACAATAAGACTGGAAAACCTAGACCGTTATTTAGAGATAGAGCTTGGGTAAGAGAATTTGTGAAAACAAATAAACTGCAGAACGGTGACAAGATTATAGTCCACCATATTGCTCCAAGAAAATATTCAGTTACAATAAATGACGGAAGTTCTGATTTAGTTACACTAGAAAAAGCTGCTAGGGTAATCGGAAAAACCATTCATAATGTTAGAGATTACATTCAGCGGGGTAGAATAAATAAATACAATACCTTTGGCGAGAGGATAAATAAAGCTAACAATGGAGAACTTCGCGTATCATTAAAAGAATTATGGAGTTTTATTAATTTGTTAGAGCAAGATCGAGAAAAACACCATTTTAAGGGACTTGATGAAGATTTAGGCTTTTACAGTCTGCCCGAATACGAACGAACAAAACACGTTCATCGACTACATCCATATTTAGGCAAATTCATTCCTCAACTTGTCGAATGGTTTTTGGCAAGACATTTCAAAAAAAATAATATTATTTTAGATCCCTTTATGGGTTCAGGAACGACCCTTGTTCAGGGTAATGAGATGAAAATGCATACCGTTGGTATTGATATTTCAGAATTTAATTGCCTTATTGCCAAAGTAAAAACACAAAAATATGATATTGCAAAGGCAAAAGAAGAAGTATTAGAGGCAGAACGCCGTCTATCTGTCTTTTCCTCTCGTTTGTGCAATGAAGACAAAAAACAGCTTTCCCTTTTCCCGAAGGAGAGAATGGATGCCCTTAAAAAATCATTAATGGCAGAAGTTAAAAGTAAATATTTAAAAGAATGGTTTGCTGAACGCACTCTTTATGAAATGATGTACTATCGCCGACTGATAAAAGAGTTTCAATGTCAAGACTTGTTGAAGGTTTTATTAAGCCGAGCTGTTCGTTCAGCAAGATTGATTCCTCATTATGATTTAGCAAGACCTAAAGCTCCAATCGAACCAGGTAAAGAATATTGGTGCAGAAAACATAATAGAATGTGCACACCCATAGAAGAACTACTTGCAAAAATTCACAATTATAGTATGGACACCGTGAAAAGACTTGAAACCTTTGATAAGCTTCGATCAGGTAAATCTGCAACAGTAATCCAAGACGATTCCCAAAAAGTAGATCTTTTCAAAAAATTAAGAAAAACCCCCATTGAAGGTAGAAAAATTGATGGAATTTTTACATCTCCCCCTTATGTGGGTCAAATTGACTACCACGACCAACATATTTACGCCTACGAGTTATTTGGTTTTAAAAGAAACGATGTTTTAGAGATAGGTCCGCAAAAAGGAGGAAAGTCTAAAAAAGCACAGGAAGATTATATCAAAGGAATCTCTGCAGTTTTCCGTAATGTAAAGAAATATTTAAAAACTGACGCCAAAATATTTATCGTTGCTAACGATAAGCTAAAACTATATCCGGAAATTGGTAAACAAAGTGGCCTTAAAATAGTTAAGGAATTTCATAGAGCGGTAACTAAACGCACAGAACAAGGGGACAACCCATATCAAGAGACGATTTTTTGCATGCGAGACGTAAAATGAAGTTGCTGTTTGAAAAACTTGCTGTGTCAGTTCGCCATTTACAATGCCTTGATAAGGTGTTTTCAGAAAATCACGAAGAGTATAAAAAAATAGAAACCATTCTTAATTCAGATGAGTTCAAACCTATTTACACTGAAATATCTAGGGAGCTTTACGCTGGCGGAAAACAACCTCAAGGCAACTTAAGGTTGGCCCGTCAGATGATTTTGGGGGATGTAATTGAATATATTTTTACTGGTAGAGCCTATTATTATGCCACCACATCTGATGAGCACTTTAAGAATTTCCTCAAGCTTATTTTATACTCCGTAAACCAGTTATTAATTTATGATTCTATAACAGTAGATAGTGAAATTCGAAAGTTGTATATTGAAAAACTCGAAGATGAGATAACTGAAAATCTGCTTTATGAAAAACCAGGAGATGCTGATATAGCTAATGATTTAAAAAAAAGCGATACAGTTTTAAATGATGCCAATTGGGAAAGATTTGACCTTTTTGTAGATTCGATTCTTCCCAAGACATTAGGCTGTCCTAAAGAACTGGTCGTATTTGCAGAATTATTGCGGACGAAGAAAGGAATTTTAATTCCCCTTTTATTAATTCAGCGTCTATTTGGGAAACAGAATCCAATAGCTCCTCCAGACTTTCTTCTACTTAAGAACAATAAGGAAATTTATGGAATTGAAGTAGGCTATGCCAAGGAAGGGCAAAGTAGAGAGTTTTCTATCAGAACTTCAATACCAACCTTTGCGGTTGACCTTCAAAATAATATGCATAACAGGTGCCCAAAATGTGGCAAAATCATTCTCTACTGTGGGCCTGTAATCGAGGCATATTCAGATGGAACATTGTATGAGCATCTTGACGAAGATTCAGGCAGATTTTTATGTAAAGATTGTCCGAATTTTAATCATGGTAATTGCGAGTTTTCCAATTATTATGGCAAGTGGAAAGGAACAGAATTTAATGGAAGGGTGAGTGAACAAAAAAAGCGTCACTATCATGCAACATGTGTCAAAGATGACACTTATGATTTTAGAAGGCGTGGAACTGTTATCAGTGGACATTCAAATGAGTTTTTCGCCCAATTGCCCCAAATTCAAGGATTGGAAAATTTATAATTATGGCTCTAATAGAACAACAAAAAACCAGTATAGCAACTGTGTTGAGAAACAGCTTAAGACATAAGTTTCAAAATTATAATCCTGAACCGGCATCAATGCCTTTCCATACAAGGTTACTTGGCAAAGATAGAATGGCTTTATTTTCTTTCATTCATTCTTTAAATACAAATTTTGGGACAAGTATTTTCGAGCCCGTTGCTTTAGCATTAGCTTCTTCACGTTTTACGAGTGCAACATCACAGCAAACAGCAGGAACGCAAATTTCTTCCGAGGCGCATAGAGTTATACAAAATATAATGGACGGTTTGGCGACTGCTAATACTTCGCCAGACAAACCAAATGAAATAAATGCGATCAGGTCTGTTTGCCAACAGGGCGAAATGAAAAAGGTTAAACTTACAAAGATTGACATTAAACTTGTTGCGCAAAACGGAACAATTTATTTGTTCGATCTCAAGACAGCAAAACCAAATGCCGGTGGTTTCAAAGAATTTAAACGGACACTTTTAGAATGGATAGCGGCAACGCTTGCAAATAACCCGACTATGGATATCCAATCTTTCATAGCAATTCCTTACAATCCATATGAGCCTAAAGACTACAATCGCTGGACAATGCGAGGAATGCTTGACCTGCCCAATGAACTAAAGGTTGCAGCCGAATTTTGGGATTTTGTCGGTGGTGAAGGTGCATATCAAGATTTACTCAATATCTTTGAACGGATAGGGATTGAATTGAGGCCAGAAATTAATAACTATTTTGCAAAATATAATAAACAAAAGTAGCTAATCAAACCCCCACTAAAAGTGGGGCTAAATATCGCCGAAGATGAGTTTTTTATATTTATCAGGGATTGTGGGGGATTAACCAAAATTCAACACTGCAAATTCACCCTGTAATTTTCTCGCCGCTTCATCGTAGGCCCTTGCAGCGTCTATTTCATTATCAAAATAGCCGAGGAAGATTTTGCGGCGATTGACTTTAATAGATGCATAAAATTTGCTGTGGTCCTTTTGTAATATAACGCCTTTGTAAATCGACGAGCCTGTGCCGGGGATTTTTTTACGGTTATAGTTGTTCTGTGCGTGTGTGGCCTGTCTAAGATTTTTCCTTCTGTTATCAAGGCCGATATGGTTTTTATGGTCGATGCAAAAGCCCCTTTCGGGCTGCATAATCTGGCGATGCATTAATATTTCTTTTTTGCGGCCGTTGAGGCGCTGCGAGCGTTTTGCGTAAAAAGTGCCGCAGCTTTGTTTGGCATACCAGTTGAATTTATAGAGTTTCAGATAATCTTTGCCGTCAACGATGGCGTATTTGCCGCGCGTAAGTTTTATGCGCATAAACGAAAGGCCGTATTTGTATCGCCTGTAAAACAGAATGGGCCACAGAGCGATTAGCGCAACGGCATTTGGAATCGGAATGTAAAAATAAATTTTTGTCATAAAACAAGTTCTCAGTTATCGGTTATCAGTAAAATGAGTCCGCCGAAGGCGGTTTCCTCAATTCAAAACTAAGAATTCTCGGCCTATGGCCGAGTAGTCCCCCCATATATAGGGTGAAACTTGCGCGTTTTTACCGAAATTTCGGCAATAATTTTGGAGGCCAAAATCATAAGTGTTTGTCTGATTTGGAGATAAAAACTTGAAAAAAATTTATTTTCGGCAGAATGCGCAAGTTTTTACTTGCGCATTCTGCCGAAAATTTGCGCAATAAAAAAAGGCCTGTTTTTCGCAGACCTTTTTTAAAGCTGGTAACCTCCGCCTTTGCCGATGGA
Organism: uncultured Planctomycetaceae bacterium; assembly: GCA_964440045.1. Taxonomy (GTDB): domain Bacteria; phylum Planctomycetota; class Phycisphaerae; order Sedimentisphaerales; family UBA12454; genus JAFGGI01. The sequence goes on from CAYTQR010000014.1 coordinate 14,980, forward strand.
AGGCAATTTAAAGAACCCTGTATTTCAAGGTGGGTAGTCGGCTTTTGGCGTCCAAAAGTCCCCCTTTCAGGGGCGTTTTTGAGCCGCCAGGTCACAACTTCCCTAAATAAGGTTTATCGGTTCTTCAAATGTGAACCTTCCTATCAAGCACGGCAGGGGAAACCCTGCTCATGTATTATATCGGAAAACGGTTTCATTTTCAATGAATTTTTGCCGGGCAGAATTCGTAAATATAGTTTTACTGGACTTTTATGCCAGCTTGTGATATAATAATATTGAGGTGTGTAAATATACAGTCGCTCTTTTAAAATATGCTTATTTGTCCGGGGGCGAAAGGCTTCGACCGGACGGGTAGAGAGATAGGTCGCATGTCCAGGATTCCGGTTGGCCTGGCTAATCATCCGGTACAAAAATTAATTGGCAACTACCAATTAGCAATGGCTGCTTAAATTAAGCGGCCCGTCCTGTGGGATTATTCCCGCTAATTTCACAAGGGCGCCGATTTGCGGGATAGCTTCGTAAGGCCGTTCGTCCAAACAAAGCAAAACTCTAACGAACTGGTCAAACCGACAGCCTGTTATTCGGCGGTCAGGGCGACGAGATACAAAGGAATAACTAAGCATGTAGAAGCCTGTTTTGAAACGTTTCGGGACGGGAGTTCGAATCTCCCCGCCTCCATTCTGCGTAGTCCCCAAGGGACGAAGCCGGGCATTTTACAAATTTGCAAATCTACTATATTAAAAAGGATTTAAAAATTATTTGAAAGGAGTCAAAGATGAAACGAACTGCATTTCTACTAAGCATAATCTTAATTTCAGCAAGCTGTGTATTCGCAAAAGCCAAGGTTGAATACAAAGACGGGGCGTTTATTGTAACCTCATCCCATTTAAAACAGCCCCTGTCGATAGGCTCCGCAAAAGAACCAATGTTTCTGGAGACCGGCGAGGGAAAATTATACCTTAAAGATGCCCCGGCAATATCCAAATTCTACGGCAACCTTACAGCGGCGTGGAATCTGCCGGGCGACAAAAAAGTAACCGTTAGTTTCGTTAAAAATAAAGACTCCTTCAACATCGATTTGAAAGCAACTGGATGTGATAATATAGTTCAATGGGGTTTTTCGTTAGATGCCGATGAAGATGAATACTTCACCGGTATTATGGAACGTGTAGTCGATGGCGACCAGGCACTTTCCTGGGCTCCGGATATAAAAGAAGCAATGGACCTGCGGGGACAGTATATCACGATGATAGTCAAGCCGACGGTTTCGCTTTATTGTCCATTCTATATATCATCGCGCAATTACAGTCTTTTTGTCAAAGGGACATGGCCTGGCTCTTATGATTTTTGCAAATCAGATTCCAACCTTGTTCAAATCACCTTCGAAGGGCCAAGCGTTTCGATGATTCTCAATACGGCGGCGGGACCTGCGGAATTAATAAAAGCACATTCGCTTAATGTCGGGCCGACAATAGTTCCGCCAAAGTGGGCGTTTGGGCATTGGCGATGGCGAAATAATCATACGCATAGAGAAACGTACTACGATGGAACACCGGTAACGGCTCCTTATAACAGCGAGACGGTGGAAGATATACTTATGATGAAAGCGTTCGATATTCCGATGAGCATCTACTGGGTTGACAGGCCCTGGGCAGTCGGGGCATACGGCTACGATGATTTCGTTTGGGACCCGAACCGGTTTCCAAACGCTGTTGAAATGATTAAGTGGATAAACAGCAAAGATATCCGCTTTGTGCTGTGGATAGCTCCATGGGTTATGGGCGATATGGCCAATGAAGCTGTAGAAAAAGGCTATACCGCCAAGGGACAGCTCTCGGATCCACGCGATGACCTGCTTCGGGCTCTTATCGATTTTACAAATCCACAGGCTGTAAAATGGTGGCAGGATAATTACATTGCAAAAGTACTTAAACAAGGCGTTAGAGGATTCAAACTCGACCGCGCCGAGCAGCTTGTGCCGAACGATTATGAAAATAAGGCTTTCGATGGCAGGACATCGCGAGAATATCACAACGACTATCCGCGTTTATATACCAAGGCTACTTACGATATCAGTAAGAAAATTTGCGGCGATGATTTTGTGCTACTGCCGCGAGCCGGGTACAGCAACAGCAGCCGATACGCTATATTCTGGGGCGGCGACATTGGGGCAGTCAAGAAAGGCTGCAAAGTTGTGCCGGAAGCGTTGCGGGCGGCAATCGTAGCTTTGCTGAGGTCGGCGGTAATCGGATTCCCAATTTGGGGGTCGGATACGGGCGGGTACAGTTCGCACTTTATAGACCATGAAGTTACGGCAAGATGGGTAGCGTTTAGCTGCTTTTGTCCAGTGATGGAA
>CAYTQR010000014.1:17345-24770 GCA_964440045.1 uncultured Planctomycetaceae bacterium
ATATAATACACTTACCGACCACGAAATTAGCGCACGATGGCTGGCGTTTAGCTGTTTCTGTCCTGTAATGGAATTAGGGCCAAACGAAGACCGGGGTATGTGGAGCCTTTTAGAAGAGCCTCATTACGATACGCAGCTTATCGCGATATGGAGACTATATTCAAAAATTCATGAAAAGCTGACCGACTATTCTTTCAATCTTGCAAAAGAGGCACGCAAAACAGGTATGCCTATTGCAAGGCCGTTGTTTATTAGTTATCCCGACCAGAAACAGGCTTGGGGCGACTGGCAAACATATATGTACGGGCCGGATATACTTGTGTCCGCTATCTGGCAAAAGGGTAAAGCCCAGCATTCGTTATATCTGCCGGGGGGTGAAAAATGGATTGACGCGTGGGATACAAAAAAAGTTTATACCGGCGGCCAAACTATCACGGTAGATACCCCCCTTCACAAGATACCGATATTCATTCGCGAAGGCGCTAAAATAGAGATGGGTGATCTTAATAAGCTCTATGAAGAGTCGCTAAAGATTGCCGGCACAAAGCCGGACCTTAAAAAATTGCAGGAACTTGAATTTGGGAAAAAATAGTCTGGCAAACAATCAAAACCTTAGAAGTAATCTTCAGGAAGTGTAAGCCAGTTATCAATAAAGTAATCGAGGTCGGCCAGGTCGCAACTGCCATCGTAGTTGAGGTCAGTTTGGCCGCAAAAATCATTTGCGGAGTTGCAGTCGTTATCAAGCCAATGTGACGCAAAAGCTGTAAAGTCTTCAAAATTGATTTTCTCATCCAAGATAAAATCACTGCAGGAAGGCCGTTCGCAAGGCAGCACATAAGGATACATCTGAACTATCGGGTTGTAGGGGAAATCAGTAAGAGGGCCGCCTATATTACCTGTAGGGACTGCGGCAATTGCATCGACGGTATCCATTCCATCTATAACCTGACCAAAGACACAATAACCATAATAATTATTAGGATCAGCCCCACGGTCGAGTCCGGGATTGTCGGCGTGGTTTATAAAAAACTCTGAAGTTGCAGAGTTTGGGTCGCCAGTACGTGCCATTGCTATTGTACCCCGAAGATTACTTAAGCCGTTATAACTTTCGTTGATTATAGAATCCCTGTCCGCAGGCCAAGGATAGACGTAACCGCTGTCATGGTACCAACCGCCGCCCTGAATCATAAAGCCATATATAACACGATGAAACAACAGATAATCATAAAAGCCTCTGTTTACATATTGCAGGAAATTGTCAACGGTTATAGGGGCCTGGTCACAAAAAAGCTCTATGACTATATGACCGAGGTTTGGATCAATATATTCGAGATTTGTTTCAATAACAACATATGGATTTTGCCCCTGGAGGCAGGCGGCATGCATGCAGAGAATAACTGCACATACAAACACTAAGCCCCAAAATCTTTTCATCAAACCCTCGACAGCTATAACACTTCTGTGAGTATACAACTAAGAGTTATAATTATAGCATATTTGCCGGTGAAAATCAAGTCCAATTTTCTCGAAATTAGGGGTTTTATTGGGAATTAACAAATGGACTAAGTTCCCTTAGGCGATTGACAATAGCGGGCATTTTTTCAATTATAAAATCCACTTCTTTTTCCGTATTGTACCTGCTGAGACTAAATCTTATCGAACCATGGGCAGCAGTGAACGGGATACCCATCGCACGCAAAACGTGGCTGGGTTCAAGTGAGCCGGAAGTACAGGCAGAACCACTGCTGGCACAGATACCAAGCTGGTCGAGCAATAATAAGATAGCTTCACCTTCAATAAATTCAAAACTGATGTTAGCAGTGTTCTGGAGACGATTGATTTTGTCGCCGTTGAGCATTGCGCCGGTACAGGTTTTGAGGATAGCGTTTTCGAGTTTGTCGCGAAGTTTTTTGACCTTTGTATTTTCCTGAGCTATCTCTTTTGCGGCAAGTTCACTTGCTTTGCCGAGCGCGACGATGCTTGCGACGTTTTCCGTGCCGGCCCGTCTGTTCTTTTCCTGATGCCCGCCGATAATGAAAGGAGAAATTCGTGTGCCCTTCCTGACGTAAAGAATACCAACGCCTTTTGGGGCGTGGAGCTTGTGGCCGGAGAGGCTCAAAAGGTCGATATTACTTTTAGCAATATTTAGAGGTATTTTGCCGATTGCCTGGACGGCATCGGTGTGAAAGAGAGCGCCTTTGGCCTTTACGATTTCGGCGATTTTATCAATCGGGAAGATTACGCCTGTTTCGTTGTTGGCGTACATTATAGAAACAATCGCAGTATCCTCATCAACCGCCGATTTGAGTTCTTCGAGACTTATTTGTCCGTCTTTGTCAACGCCAAGCTCGATAAGCTGGAAGCCCTGTGATTCAAGCTCTCTGCAAGTGGCAAGGACGGCGGGATGTTCGACGCGAGTGGTAATAATTTTTCTTTTTTCCGGTACAGCGGAAAGAACGCCCTTTATCGCAGCGTTGTCGCTTTCGGTTCCGCCGCTGGTGAAGATTATTTCCGAGCTGTCGCAGCCGATAAGCTGTGCGATTTTTTCTCTGCTGTTTTTGATATGTTTTTCGACCTGGCCGCCAAAGGTGTGCATACTCGAAGGGTTGCCGTAAAGGTCGCTAAGAAAAGGCAGCATTGCTTCGAGAACTTCAGGAGCCACTTTCGTTGTGGCGTTGTTGTCCATATAAATTACAGCCATCATTGGGCTCCTTTTATTTCCTTATGGACATGCGATTCGTCAATCGCTTTCTTTTCTTCTTCGACCACGATGCCATCATTGACAAATTCCTTTAGTTTGGCCTCGACAACTTCTTTTAAGGTAAACTCGGAAGTTCTGCATTGGGAACACATCCCACGAAAGGCAACAATAACCTTATTTCCATCGACGTCGATAAGGTCGATATCTCCGCCATGCGCTTTTAATAGAGGCCGAACCTGTTCGCTTATTGTGCGCTGGACGAGCTGGATTTTTCGGAGATTGGTAAGTTTTTTCGGCTTAGTTTCAGCCTTTGGTTTTTTTATTTTTTTGCCCCGAAGCCTTTCGATAATTTTCTCAATTTCGCCGTGGCAGGAGCCGCAGCCGCCGCCGGCTTTACAATAGTTGGTAACTTCTTCGACTGTATCAAGCTCGTTTTCAAGCACTACCTTTTCGATTTCCTTATCGGTTACACCAAAGCAGGTGCAGACGATTTTACCTTCGATTTTTTTGGTCTGTTTGCCCTTGCCCAAGCGATAATTTGCAATCGCAGCGGCAAGGGCCTCGGCGCCCATTACTGAACAGTGCATTTTCTGCTCCGGCAGTCCGCCAAGCTTGTCAACGATGTCCTTGTTGGTAATCTTTTCGGCTTCGTCAACGGTAAGCCCCTTTATCATCTCGGTCATTACCGAAGCTGAAGCGATTGCGCTTGCACAGCCGAAGGTTTTGAATTTGGCATCGGCAATTTTGCCGTCTTTGCCAAGTTTGAAAGTCAGCTTAAGCGCATCGCCGCAGGCGAGAGAGCCTTCTTCACCAACGCCGTCGGGGTTTTCAATTTCGCCGACGTTTTTCGGATGAAGAAAATACTCCATCACTTTCTCACTATAATCCCACATATTTTTAGTCCTTAGCTTTGGGCTTTTTTTAACGAATTATCAAAATCCGCGATTATATCGTCAATGTGTTCTGTTCCAACAGAGACGCGGATATAATCGTTTGTTACGCCGGCCGCAATCTGCTCGGCTTCGGTCAACTGCTGGTGAGTCGTGCTTGCAGGATGAATCACGAGCGTTTTGCTGTCGCCGATGTTAGCAAGATGGCTGGCAAGTTCGACAGAATTGATGAATTTTACACCTGCCGCTCTGCCGCCTTTAATTCCGAAACCAAGTATCGCCCCTTGTCCATTGGGCAAATACTTTTTGGTAAGTTTATAATCCGGATGAGACTTGAGGCCGGGGTAATTAACCCAGTTGACCGAATTGTGCTTTTCGAGCCATTTTGCAAGGGCAAGTGCGTTTTCGCTATGGCGCTGCATTCTCAAATGAAGGGTCTCGATGCCCTGCAGGAACAGAAATGCATTAAACGGCGACATACAGGAACCCATATCGCGGAGGAACTGGGTTCTGGCCTTTATGATATACGCCAGCGGACCGACTGCCTCGACATATTTTACGCCGTGATAGCTGGGGTCCGGCTCGGTCAGGTCGGGGTATCTGCCGTTGGTCCAATCGAAATTTCCGGAATCGACGATGGCGCCGCCGATACTTGTGCCATGACCGCCAATAAACTTGGTGCAGCTGTGGACGACAATGTCGATGCCGTGCTCGATAGGACGAAACAGAATCGGCGTTGCAACGGTATTGTCGCATATCACGGGCATCCCATTGTCGTGAGCAATCTGTGCGATTTTTTCATAATCAAGAATATCATTTTTCGGATTGCCAATAGTCTCAATATAAATTAGTCTTGTGTTTTCCTTTATCGCCTCAGCAAAATTCTCAGGCTGCTTAGGGTCAACAAATGTTACATCAATACCTAACTTCTTAAACGTATGGCTAAAGAGCGTAACGGTCCCGCCGTAAAGCGAACTGGAAGCAACAATATGCCCGCCGGCGCCGCAGATATTGAAAACACTTACATATATTGCCGATTGACCGGAACTGAAACCCAAGCCGCCGAGGCCGCCTTCCATCGCGGCAAGACGTTTTTCGAGGACATCCGTAGTAGGATTCATCAGACGAGTGTAGATGTTGCCAAACTCCTTTAGCGCAAAAAGATTCGCAGCATGGTCGGTGTCCTTAAACAAATAACTGGTTGTCTGGTAAATCGGCACCGCCCTGCTTTGCGTAGTCTGGTCAACTTCCTGACCTGCGTGCAGAGCCTGTGTTTCAATGCGATAGTTCTTTTCTTCCATTTTTATCCCTTCGGCAAAATTGCTACCATTCTATCAAGCGATTTTCTCGCCTTGGCAGCGATATCGTCAGGCACTTTGATAATATATTTATTATCTTCCAGAGCAAACAGTACTTTTTCCAATGTAATTTTTTTCATATTCGGACAAATAAATTTTTCTGAAGCCGGGTAAAAAGTTTTTTCCGGGTTCTGTTTTTTCAATGTATGAATAATGCCAATTTCGGTTGCAATAATAAATTCGGTCTCGTCGCTATTTTTGACGAATTTCAACATTTGTCCCGTACTCAAAAGCTCATCGGCACATGCCCTGACAGGGGTGGGACATTCAGGATGAGCGAGAGTAATCGCTGCCGAGTGAGCAGCCTGGATTTTTTTAACATCCTCGGCAGTTGCGAAAATATGGGTCGGACAATAGCCCGGCCAAAGAACAATATCCCTTGAGGTTCTTTCCTTTACAAACTGGCCCAAATTTTTGTCCGGCACAAAGAGGATTTGTTTATCTGCATCTATCGAATTTACTACATCAACGGCATTCGAACTCGTACAGCAGTAATCGCTTATCGCTTTTACCTCGGCAGAGCTATTGACATAACAGACAACAACAGCATCTGGGTATTTTTCTTTCAGTTCAGCAAGCTTCTCAGCAGTAATCATATCAGCCATCGGGCAGCCTGCGTCCTTTTCGGGTAGCAGGACCGTTCTTTGAGGTGAAAGCATCGAGGCGGTCTCAGCCATAAATAAGACACCGCAGAAAACGATTACATCAGCATCGCAGTTTGCTGCCTTTCTGCTTAGTTCAAGCGAGTCGCCGGTAAAGTCAGCGATATCCTGAATCTCAGGCGGCTGATAGTTATGAGCAAGCAAACAGGCGTTTTTATTTTCTTTTAGATTGTTGATTTTTTCGATGATAGTCTGCGTCATTTAGTCTTTATCCCTTTTGTTCTTTTGGCTGTAAACAAGTTCAGGGCTCGTCATCGAAACGGTAACGCCCGGCGGTATCGATTCCTTTATCCAGACGTTTCCGCTGATTACCGCGCCTTTGCCGATAGTAACATTGCCGAGGATCGTAGCGGCAGCGTAAATCGTAACATCGTCCTCGATGGTCGGATGTCTTTTAACGCCCCGCAGGCTCTGGCCTGCTGCGGGAGCAAGTGCGCCAAGTGTTACGCCCTGATATATTTTAACGTTCTTTCCTATAATTGCGGTTTCACCTACAACAATACCTGTGCCGTGGTCGATGAAAAACCTTTCACCTATTTTAGCGCCTGGATGAATATCAATGCCGGTTTCGTGATGAGCACGTTCGCTCATAATTCTCGGAATCAGCGGGATGTTCTTTAAATAAAGCTCATGGGCAATCCTGTGAGTAGCGATTGTTCTCAAGCCCGGATAGCTCAAGACAATTTCCTCAAAGCTCGACGCGGCAGGGTCGCCGTCAAAGGCGGCCTGGATATCGGTCTTGAGTATTTTGCGGATTTGCGGCAGTTGCGTCAAAAGATGCTCTGTAACCCGTTCGGCCATAACGCGGCAGCCACCGCTGTTGCACTGTTTTAATCGGCACAGATGAAGAAGTGCCCTTTCTATCTGTTCGATGAGCTTGGTATAAACCTGGGACAAGATATCACTTATTACAACGTTAATATTTGAACTTGTAACTTCTTTTGTTCCAGTGTAACCGGGAAAAACCACTTCCATAAGTAATTCGAGAATTTCGAGTATCCGGTCACGTAAAGGCAGATTTTTTGTGTCTATAAAATTTATGCCCGAATCGGCCTGGTAAGTATCGAGCAGCGCCTTTACAATTTTATCAATTTTATTCTGGTCCATATCTTAAATCTCTTACTGAAACAATTCGGTTGAGATATATCTTTCGCCGGTATCGCAGATAATCGTTACGATAGTTTTTCCTTTATTTTCCTTTTTCCTTGCAAGCTGCAAGGCGGCAAAGACATTTGCGCCTGAACTTATGCCCGCAAGAATACCCTCTTTGGCAGCGAGCAGACGAGCGGTTTCGATTGCATCTTCATTTTTGACGCAGATAATCTGGTCAAAAATTTTCGTATCGAGCACCTCTGGCACAAAACCTGCACCTATACCCTGGATTTTATGCGGGCCCGGCTTTCCGCCTGAAAGTACGGGCGAATCGGCCGGCTCAACAGCTACAACTTTTACAGAGGGTTTATACTTTTTCAGCACCTGACCGCAGCCGGTAATTGTACCACCCGTGCCGATACCGGCAACAAATATATCCACGCTGCCGTCGGTATCGCGCCAGATTTCCTCTGCGGTAGTTTCGCGATGTATTTGCGGATTGGCAGCATTTTCAAACTGCTGGAGCATGACCGCATCCCTGCTTTTATCAACAATTTTCTGAGCTTCGGCCACGGCCCCTTTCATACCCTCGGCGGCAGGCGTCAGGACAAGCTGGGCACCAAAAATTTTAAGAATTTTTCGTCTTTCAACGCTCATCGATTCGGGCATTACAAGTATAAGTTTATAGCCCTTTACCGCACAGACGAAGGCCAGTCCTATGC
>CAYTQR010000015.1:0-23646 GCA_964440045.1 uncultured Planctomycetaceae bacterium
GGACGTATGTTTACAAGACATACGTCCGTCTCTTTTAAGGGAAGGATTAACTATGAGCGAAGAGAAAGTTATGAACCGATGGCTGGTAGTTGCCGGCGGCATATTGATTCAACTCTGCCTCGGTGCGATTTATGCCTGGTCGGCGTTTACGAAAAAACTGACGATAGAGCCGTATGGTTTCAGTAAAGCTGAAACTCAGTGGGTTTTTTCAATTGGGCTGGTAACATTCGCTGTCATAATGGCTCTTATTGCGGGTAAATGGCAGAAAAAAGCAGGACCGCGAATAGTTGCTCTTACAGGCGGTCTTGTACTCGGCGCAGGTTATCTCCTCGCCGGTTTTTCAGGGACAAATTTCTGGGGAATACTTTTCGGTATCGGCGTACTTGGTGGAGCTGGTATCGGTTTGGCTTATGTCTGCCCGATAGCGGCGCTTGCAAAATGGTTCCCGGACAAAAAGGGCCTGATAATGGGCCTTGCTGTGGCGGGATTCGGTTTCGGTGCCCTTATATGGGTAAAGCTGACACAGGGCTTTCAATTCGGTCCGATTAACCTGACGCCCGGCTGGACAGGACTGTTCGGTGCAGCCTGGAGTATCAGCGCGGTATTCAAACTTTACGGAGTGCTGTTTGCCGTTCTGGTTGGTGCTGGTTCAATATTCCTGGTAAATCCTCCCGACGGCTGGCAGCCGAAAGGCTGGACGCCTCCTGCAAGCGGAGCGGGTAGTGAGGGCGGCATTAACTTTACCCCGGCCAAGATGGCCGGGACATATCAATTCTGGCTGCTGTTTTTCAATTTCACTGTCGGGGCAATGGCAGGCCTAATGGTTATAGGTATCATTAAACTGTTCGGTATGGATGCCCTGTCCAAGGCCGGGGTTGATGGAGCCAAGGCCGGTATTATCACGGGAACCGCGATGGGGCTTTTCTATGCCTTGTTCAATGGCTTTGGCAGAATTATATGGGGTGTGGTATCGGATAAGCTTGGTAGAAAGAACTCAATTGTACTGATGAACTTAATACAGGGCGTTATGATGATTGGGTTTTTCTTTCTGGGTGGCAACGAGCTTGGACTTTACATAGGAGCTGCTGTTATAGGATTCAATTTCGGAGGAAACTTCGCGTTGTTTCCGGCTGCGACTGCGGATTTATTCGGCAACAAGAACGTTGGAATCAATTATCCATGGGTCTTTATGGCATACGGCGTAGGCGGTTTGATAGGGCCGATGCTGGGTGGATTTATGGGTGACCGTCAGGCGTGGATGTGGGCGTTTATACCTGCCGGCATCGCCTGTATTATCGCAGGGTTTTTAGCCACTCGGCTAAAACCTGTCGAGACGGTGCCTGCGACTACGGCATAAAAAAGTAAGTATTTAAACATTGTGCGGGTTTTTTTGTAAACCCGCACAATGCTAACACGCCCGATAGGATTCGAACCTACAACCTTCGGTTCCGTAGACCGACGCTCTATCCAATTGAGCTACGGGCGCAAAACGGTATTTGACTTATAATTTACATTCAGCAAAAAGGTTTTGCAAGAAGATTACCCGTCTGTAAAAAGGTCTTTGGTTTTAGCGAGAATACTTTCAGTATCGTCATTGTTGTTTAAGTCGAGCCAGTTGACGTTTTTGAAGGTCTTAAACCACGTCCGCTGGGCCTTGGCGAATCGGCGGGTATTAATCTTTATCTTTTCAACAGCCTTTTCGAGTGTTTCTCCGCTCGCCAGATAATCGATAATTTCAGCATAGCCGATTGCACTGCGGGCCTGCAGACTTAACGGCTTTTCTTCAGCTAACAGACTTTTAACCTCGTCAACAAGACCGGCTTCAACCATTTTTTTTACGCGGGCATTCATTCGTTTGCTTTCTTCATCCTTTTCTCTGCGCAAGCCAATAATATTCCAGTTGCCTTTAGGCGCAGGCAAGTCGAATTGCTGCTGGAAGCAGGAAATCGGTTTTCCTGTAATCTGATAAACTTCCAATGCGCGTATTATCCGTTTTTCATCGTTTGAATGGATCCTTTCAGCAGCGGCCGGGTCAACTTCGGCGAGTTTTTTATGAAGCCGGGCAAGAGATGTTTTAGCGATTTGTTCTTTAAGCTGTTGGCGGATTTGTTCGTTTGTGCCGGGCCCTTCGAAGATGCCGTAAAGCAAAGCCTTTATGTACATTGCGCTTCCGCCGACAGCGATAACAGATTTACCTTTAGATTCTATTTCTTTAATAGCCGTATCTGCGAGGTTCAAAAATCTGTCAACGCTGAATGACTTGCTGGGCTCAACAACGTCAATCAGGTGATAATTTATCTGTTTTTGGGAGTCTTTTGAGGGCTTTGCAGTGCCGATATCCATCCTGCGATAGACTTTCATTGAGTCGATACTGATGATTTCAGCATCGAGTTTTTTTGCCAGTTCGAAAGCCAATCTGCCTTTGCCGCCGGCCGTTACGCCCAGGATTAGAATCCTTTGTTTGTCCACAATCAATATTTGCCTGTAAGAATATCGTAAAATATGTATAATAACAGGTTTGTAGAAAAACTCCATAGCAAGGGCGGTTATGACCATAAAAACCGGAAAAATAGACATCTCGAGCGAGCTTGAACAAAATGCCGAGCTCATTAACGGCGTTATTTGTGCTGCTGTTAAGGATTTCGATGGCATTGGCGGCAGGTTAAAAGAAGCTATTGAATACACCCTCGGTTCGCCGGGGAAAAGGGTCAGGGCTGCTGTTGTCTTATGGTGCTGCCGTCTCGTGGCAGGAAAGATTAACGCCGATGCCCAAACAGCCGCTGTGGCAGTTGAAATGGTCCATACATATTCGCTTGTTCACGATGATTTGCCGGCTATGGACGATGATGACTATCGCAGGGGCAAGCCGAGCTGTCATAAAGCCTTTGACGAAGCGACAGCTATTCTTACCGGCGATGCACTTTTGACGATGGCCTTTGAACTTTTAGCAACGAAAATCAGCGAACCAGCTAAAGCAGTCGAAATGATAAAAACCCTTGCTGAGGCGGCGGGGCCGGCGGGTATGGTTGCAGGCCAAGTCAATGATCTGTTAGCCCAGAACAATGTCGGAAACAGTTTTGATTTAAATGATATTCATATAAAGAAGACCGCAAAAATGTTCAGCGCTTCTGCCATTTTGGGAGCGATTGCCGGCGGCGCATCGCAGGAGCAGAAAGATTTACTCGGCCGATTCGGTCTTAAAATGGGCCTGGGGTTCCAAATTGCCGACGACATACTCGATGTATCTTCAACGAGTCAGCAACTCGGCAAAACCGCCGGCAAAGATGAAAAGCAGGGCAAGCTCACCTATCCGGGCGTATTCGGCCTTGCCCAGTCGAAAGAAAAGGCACAACAGACAGCACAAGAGGCGGTAGAGATTCTCAAGCCCTTTGACGAGAAAGCAAATGTTCTAAGGGAACTTGCTTTTGCGCTTTTACGCAGAACAAGGTAAAAAAATGCAATACGAAGTACTCGAAAAAATCAATTCACCGGCGGATTTAAAACAGCTTTCAATTGAATGGTTGGACAAACTTGCTTTGGAACTGAGTGATTTTATTACTCAATCGGTCAGCAGGACAGGAGGGCATCTGGCCAGCAGTCTTGGAGTGATTGAACTGACAATTGCGATGCATTATGTTTTCGATTTTCAAAGAGACAGACTCCTGTGGGATGTAGGCCATCAGTGTTATGCACATAAGATACTTACCGGCAGAAGGGAACTGTTTGAAAAATTAAGACAAAAAGATGGCGTAAGCGGTTTTCCGGACCCGGCCGAAAGTCCGTATGACCAGTTTGCTGTCGGTCATGCAGGCACTTCAATTCCGACGGCGCTGGGCCTTGCGCTGGCCGCACAGAAGCTCGGCACAAAGGAAAAAATCGTTGCCTTTGTCGGAGATGCGAGCATTGTAAACGGCCTGAATTTTGAGGCGATGAATAATCTCGGGCTGGTTAAAAGACAACTGCTTGTGATACTCAACGATAATTCAATGGCGATAGACGTTACACAAGGCTCTATCGCACAGTTTCTTTCCAAGGTTAGACTGAGCCACAAATATACGGATTTGCGCAAGACCACTAATAGGATACTTGAGCATCTGCCGGTGGTTGGCAAAAAAATGGAAGGTGCGCTGGAAAATTTCAAAAGAACCTTGCGCATGGCGATTACGCCGAGCAGGCTTTTTGAAAGTTTGAATATCCCCTATTTCGGGCCCGTTGACGGCCACGATATAGATTCTCTGATACAGATTTTCGAGGCAATATCTCATCTCGAAACTCCTGCGATACTGCATGTATATACTAAAAAAGGCAAGGGGTTTACTCCTGCTGATGAAGACCCAAGACGGTTTCATTCGACAGGTCCTTTTGAAATCAACGGTGAGCAACTGAAAAAATCGGCAAAGAAAAAGACTTTTACCGAATGTTTTTCCGATAGCATTGTTGAATGTGCCAGAGAAAATGACAAAATAATCGCGATTACCGCAGCGATGTCCGACGGGACAGGACTGATGGAGTTCAGAGAAGCATTTCCCGACCGGTACTATGATGTAGGAATTGCCGAATCAGTAGCGGTAGATATCGCGGCTGGTCAGGCAAAGAAGGGGTTAAAACCTGTAGTGTGTATTTATTCGACATTTTTGCAGAGAGGTTTCGACCAGATATTCCAGGAAGTTGCGCTGCAGAATTTGCCGGTAGTTTTCTGTATTGACAGGGCCGGCGTTGTCGGCTCGGACGGGCCTACCCATCACGGCCTTATGGATATCGGTTTTCTGAGAATGATGCCGAATATGGTGCTAATCTCACCGGCCAATAGTGTCGAGATGAAAGGCGCACTGAAGTTTGCACTTGAAAGTAATATGCCGGTGGCAATACGGTATCCGAAGGATTACGCTGATGACAGTATCGTTAATGAGGCTTTTTCCGAGCCGTTTGAAATGGGTAAAAGCATTGTATTAAAGCAGGGTAATACCACTGCTGCTTTTGCAAGAAAGCGCAGAAAGCTGGTTTTAGCGGCGTATGGCTGCATGGCTATTGAGGCATTAAAGACGGCAGAAATCCTTAAATCCGATAATATCGATATAACCGTTATAAATTCAAGATTTGCCAAGCCTATAGACGAAAAAATAATGTCATTATTAGCGGATGGTTTTAGTATAATAACCGTTGAAGACCATGCCGTTGCGGGCGGATTTGGTTCGGCAGTTCTTGAAGCGGCGGCAAAAGCCGGCCTTGATACGGCAAAAGTTACAGTGCTCGGCGTTAGTGACGAATTTGTGCCGGCTGATACGAGGGCTGGTCAGTTCGACAGATGTGGCATAAGTGCACAGAAAATTGCCGAGACAGTAAGAAAGATTGTAAAATCTTAATGCTCTTAATAAAGTTTCTTGTCTGAACAGTTATGGCCAAAGCAGAATACAAACCGAAGCTTATAATTTTTGGGGATGCCCGGCGGGATTTCGTGGCTGAGGCGATAGATGACTTTACAAAATTTGCCCAGGGCCGTGCCCAGATACTTGCTAACTGTTTTCGCGGAGACGGTATAGATGATGTAGTCAAAGATGCGGATTTTGCCGTTGTTTTCGGCGGAGATGGTACAATACTTTCAACGGCGAGGGATTTGAGCCAGACTTCTGTGCCCGTCATCGGCGTAAATGTCGGCAGACTTGGTTTTCTTGCTGAGTTTAGCATTGACGAATTAAAAACACTTTTCGACAGAGTTACTACAAAGACCGAACTTATAGAAGAACGGATGATGCTTAAGTGTACCGTTACGGGTCATGGCAAAGAGAAGCTAAGTTCGACGGCAATCAACGATGTAGTAATAAACGCCGGCCCCAGTTACAATATGATAGATTTGAAAATAACCGTGCGAGGTCAGAGTCTTGCCGGCTGTGTAGGTGACGGCCTTATCATATCGACCCCTACGGGTTCGACAGCATATAATCTCTCAGCGGGCGGACCGATACTTTCGGCAAATCTCTCAGCGATTGTTATTACCCCGATATGTCCGCACACTTTCAGTTTCAGGCCTATTGTGATAAGCGCCGACAGCAAGATTGAAATCCATCCGCAAAGGATAAATGAAGGGACAACGATAACGCTCGACGGCCAGATATTAAGTTCGCTCGAAAACGGCGACATTGTTACAGTAGAAAAGCATAATGGAGCGTTTCTTGTAGTTAATAATCCTCTCAGAACTCAGTGGGATACGCTTGCCGGGAAATTAAGCTGGGCCCAAAAGCCGAAATACAAAAGAAGACCATAAACCACGTAGGGTTCACCAGACATTGGATTTGAGTGGGAAGCTTATTGTGAAAACACAGAGAGACAAAAAAAGTATTGTTATTTTTCAGATTCTGGTTCTCTCATTTTTTTGTGTAAGATGTTTTGCCATTAGAGACCCAATAGGCGACCCAACCGTTCCGCCAAGCAGTTTAAAGAGTGGATTAGTCAAGTCACCCAATCCTATTGATACCAGCGGCAATCTTATTGTAACTGGCAATGTTCGCGGAATGGCATATTTCCACGGTTCTGTGCCTTATCGGGCAACAACGGAATTTGGCGCTCCTCTGGGAACAGATAGTCTTAATTCGTTTTTCAGACGTTCTGCACCGATAAATTTGGCAAGGTCACAACTTTATCCACAACCTTATCATCTGCCTTCAAGTACAGTTAGTTCCATTGCACCGGGCAGTAGAGATGCGATATTAACATATCCGGGTATCAATAGCAGCATACGTGCAGATGAATCTGTAACAAGTAAACAGCTAAAGACCGAACAACGAACAATGATACCGGCTGTTTCGCCTTTGTATGATTACGACAGAACCAGGCCGTTAAGTTATGACCCGACGGACCTGGAAAGAGTAATAACTTATGAACAGATACGTGAAAAAAACAAAAAGGATTTGAGTGATGCCCTGCAGAAAGCAAGCCGGGGTATGCACAAAATTGGCGACGAGGACATGCCCTCTTTGCTTCTTGACAAGCAAAAAAAAGAGCAGCCAACCCAGGGTACAAATTTAATAACTGAACGGCTTGGGCCGGTCGAACGCCTTGAGCCGGTTAAACGCCTTGAGCCGGTTGAGCCTTTTCAGCTGTCTGACCGGCAACCGAGCATCGAAGCAAAAAAAACTGTTGGCAAGAGTGTTTATGAACAAATGCTCCAGCAGATTGCAGAAGCCCGGCAGTCTCAGGAAGCTCAACCCGAACAACAACAGAAAGCTTCCTGGCAGGAACAGGCACAAGAACCCGAAGACAAAAAACCGGGTGATTTGAGAAGTGAATTTTCCGAAATACAAAAGGAAACCGCCGAAGCTGTTGTCGGGATACATAAGAGTTTTGCGACAGAGGCAAAGGATAAATTCAATTATTATATGCGGGCAGCTGAAAAGTTCTTAAAGCAGAGCAAATATTATCGTGCTGCCGATGCTTATACGCTTGCCGGCATTTACAAGCCCGAGGATCCGCTTGCTTACGCCGGCAGGTCGCATGCTCTGTTCGCTTCAGGCGAATATATGAGCAGTGCATATTTTCTCGCAAGAGCGATAGATATATTTCCGCAGTATGTCAATTTCAAAATTGACCTAAATGTGATGATACCGGACAAAGACCGGCTGAATGGCAGAATCGGAGATATAAAGCAATGGATTGACAAGACAAACTCGGCACAACTCAGTTTTCTGCTTGCATATATATACTATCAGCTTGACAGACTTGATTTGGCGGTCGAGAGGATACAATTTGCACAAGAGCAAATGCCGGACAGCGATGTTGTAAAGGTATTGAAACAGGCAATAGAGAAAAAATAATGGCGGGTGCGCCCTTGGTTGGCCTTGAGCAGCAGGAAAGTTTCAATTCAGAAGGGATTTTTGGTCCTGCAGGACTTCTTGCCAAAGCATATCCCGCATACGAGGACAGACCACAGCAGAAACAAATGGCCCAGGCCGTGCAGAATGCCTTGAAAGGGCATTTTCATCTTGCCCTTGAAGCAGGAACAGGCATCGGCAAAAGTTTTGCATATCTTGCAGGCGCGATAGATACAGCAAAACGGCAGAAGTGCAGGGTTCTTATAAGTACATATACAATTACGCTGCAGGAACAGTTGATAAACAAGGATATTCCGTCGCTGGCTTATCTGCTTGATGACTGTTTTACCGCATCTCTTGCAAAGGGTCGAAATAATTTCGTCTGTTTAAGAAGGCTTGAATTTGCCGCAAGAAGGCAGCAGGGTCTTTTTGACAGCGATACCGCCCAGCTTGTACGTCTGGCCAACTGGGCAAAACAAAGTAAAGATGGTTCTCTAAGCGATATTAATTTTTCGCCTTCCCCTCAAATATGGCAGCAGGTTTGTAGCGAGCATGGCAACTGCCGCAGCAGAAAATGTCCGCATTTCAATAAATGTTTTTACTGGCGCAGCCGCAGAAGGCTGGAAAACGCTGATATTATTGTGGCAAATCATGCACTGCTTTTTAGTGACCTCCTCTTAAGACAACAGAGCGTTTCAATACTTCCTGATTACCGATTTGTAATTGTCGATGAGGCGCACAATATCGAACATGTTGCCGAGGACCATTTTGGCTTAGATATAAGCGATAGAAGAATATCGTTCCTTCTGCGCAGGCTGTATAACCAAAGAACTAAGAAAGGTTTTCTTGCGAATACCCAGTATAGCGAGGCTGTAAGTCAGGTCAAATCCTGCCAAAAGGCGGCAGATGGTTTTTTCAAAGCGGTAGGAAAATGGTTTGCAGCGGATAAGGGTAACGGCAGTCCTATGGACTCCTCACGGAGGACAAGGCCCGGCTTTGTAGAAGACAGTATAACCGAGCCGATTAAGAAATTAAGGCTCTCGCTTTCAGGATTCGCCGGCCGAAGCGCCGATACAGATGAACAATTTGAACTTTTACGTCACGTCGATTTACTGGTTTCTCTTGAGGCCGATTTAAAAAGATTCCTCTCGCACGATGATGACAATAGCGTTTACTGGGTTGAGTCGGAGAGAAATAAGAGAAAGATGTTGACCCTGCGAAGCGCTCCGATAAGCCCGGCAAAGAATATAAAAAAATGTCTGTTTGATGAGTTCGAATCGGTAATACTTACCAGTGCGACTCTTTGTGCCGGCGGCCCCCGGGAAGCCGAAGGATTCAAATTTTTTGCCGAACGTATCGGACTTGAGAAATTTGAACACCTAAAGCTCGGTTCGCCTTTTGATTATCAAAGACAGGTAACGATGTATCTTGAGCCGGATTTACCTGAGCCGAATGATAAAAATTTTGCAAATGCCGCGGCAGAGAAAATAAAAAAGTATGTAGA
The DNA here is from genome assembly GCA_964440045.1 of uncultured Planctomycetaceae bacterium. GTDB lineage: Bacteria > Planctomycetota > Phycisphaerae > Sedimentisphaerales > UBA12454 > JAFGGI01. The sequence continues at coordinate 9,310 of CAYTQR010000015.1, forward strand.
GATGACCGGCGGCAGGGCGTTTGTGCTGTTTACCAGCTATCAGATGCTCAACGAATTTGTTGATTTACTTTCCGGCTGGTTCAGTGAAAATAATATCGAACTGCTTGTGCATGGCGGGGGTACAGACAGGGCTGAACTTTTAAGGCGGTTTAAAAGTAATACGGGCGGCGTACTTTTCGGCACGGACAGTTTCTGGCAGGGGGTAGATGTCCCCGGCGAGGCTTTAAGCAATGTTATTATTGTCAGGCTCCCTTTTGCGGTTCCAAAGCATCCTCTTGTTCAGGGCAGGATTGAATATCTAAAATCTCAGGGAAAGGACCCATTTGGCAGCTATCAACTTCCGGCTGCCATTATAAAATTCAAGCAGGGATTCGGCAGACTCATAAGAAACAAGACGGACACCGGAATTGTAGTCGTGCTGGACAGCAGAATTTTACGAAAAAACTACGGAAAAGAATTCCTCGCGGCGATTGAAAAATGCAGAATAGAAATAACAGCCCGGCAGGATTATATTTAATTTGATAAGTGTCCTCTCTTAGCCTGTCCCGCTATCTTGTCTCGGCGACTTGTCGCGTCAAAACAATGTGAAGACGGAAGTTTTAACAAAGACGGAAGCCTTTGGCTACTTGGATTTTGCCTCATTGACCTTAACTGTAAAGCCGGCGCAGTTTTTTCCATCTAAGGCCTTTATCGCTGCCTGTGCCTCGTCCTCACTACTCATCTCGACGAAGCCGAAGCCTTTGCTTTTGCCGGTTTCGCGGTCGGTGACTATATAGGCTTTTTCAACTTTTCCGAACACTGAAAACAGAGCTTCAAGGCTCGCCGCATCTGCCTTAGGCCCCATATTTCCGACATATATCTTCTTGCCCAATGTCATTCTCCGTTTCTGGTTATCCTGTACTATAAAGGGTATTATACCCTAAATCCATTAAAAACCAAAGGAATATAAATATGCAATTTGCGTAAAAAAAGCTTCCTCCTGTTTAGCCCCGCCATCTTAAATCCGCTGTAAGGCGGATTTAAGATGACGGGGCTAAACTTCGGCAGAATGCGCAAGTAAAAACTTGCGCATTCTGCCGAAAATAAATTTTTTTCAAATTTTTATCCCCCTTTAAAACCAATACTTAGGATTTTGGCCGGAATTTTTTCACCCCAAATTTCGGTAAAAACGCGCAAGTTTTGCCCTATATATGGAGGGACTTATGTGCCCTCTGAAACGCAAAATTGTTAATCGCTGATTACGCTGATTGCGTGGAAGTAATTAAAAAATAATCCGGTAAATCTGCGAGATCTGTGATGAAAAATAAGGAGATAAAATGTATTTAAACCTTCGCATTAAAGTACCCAATATTATTGAATATATCTGCGTATGGTTCCTCCTGCGCTATCGAAAGAAACGCTACGGCTGCGCATTTCGCAAAATCAAACTCACAAATGGTAAATTCACCATCGTCAGTCCCCAAGATTACAAAAAACTGGCTGCCAAAGATTGGCAATGTGCTGAAAGAAGCGGTAATAAATTTTATACGGCCAGAATCCAGGCCGGAAAAATCGTATATATGCACAGAATAATTGTGAACGCAACACAAGGAAAAATTGTTGACCATAAAAACTGTAAGGGTCTGGATAACACAAGAGAAAACCTTCGTTTTGCAACACCTGCTCAGAGCTCCTGCAATAGAATATGTAAGAAGAAAAAGAAAGGCAGTTCAAGGTATCGGGGTCTCTACTATAATAAACCGAGGAGAAAATGGCTCGCATCTATACGCTATGAGAATAAATACAGGCATTTAGGCTATTTTGAGGATGAAAAAGAAGCTGCGCGGGCCTATGACAAGGCAGCAAAAAAATATCATGGCGAATTCGCCGTCCTCAATTTTGATGATAAAAATGGAAAGAAAAAAACAGAGCCCCGACAGTGATGGAGGGGTAAACAATAACAATAGCGCCCAAAAAGGCGTACTTGACGGTAAAGTTTCATTTTATATAATCCTATTTCTGTATGCTTTTTTACAAACCCTTTCACAACCTGTTTTGTAACGAGATTGAGCGAAAAGGCCGGGGGCAAGGCCGCAGGTGTCAAATGCCCGGAGGCGACCCCTTCTGCGGGTCGTTGAGGACATTTGACGCCGAGAACACAGGCCGCGGTCTTTGCAGCCAATCACAGTAGGAAGAGGTTGTGAAATGGTTTGTTGGACTATTTGGCGGAGTAGATATGATAAAGATAAAAGGGTTGCGAAAGTGTTTCGGGCCGATAGTCGCTGTTGACGGCGTATCTTTCGAGGTCGAAAAAGGTCAAATCCTCGGCTTTTTAGGGCCTAACGGAGCCGGCAAGAGCACGGTAATGAGAATGTTGGCCTGTTTTTTACGGCCGGATGGCGGAACTGCCGAGGTTTGCGGATTTGACATTCTAAAGAACCCTATACAGGTTAGGCGGAATGTCGGCTATTTAGCTGAGAACGTACCTGCGTATGATGAGATGGCGGTGGGGTCGTTTTTAAACTTCATCTGTGATGCCCGCGCCCTTGAGGGCAGGAAGCGAAAAGATGCCTTGGACAAGGCCGTGGCGACCTGTCATATCGAATCGGTATATCATCAATCGATTGAGACTTTATCGAAGGGCTATAAGCGCAGAGTAGGTTTGGCGCAAGCCCTTATCCACGACCCGCCGGTATTAATTCTTGACGAACCGACTGACGGTTTGGACCCTAATCAGAAGCACGAGGTCAGGGGCCTCATCGGCGAAATGGCCGAGCAAAAGTGTATCGTTATCTCGACGCATATTCTCGAAGAAGTCGAGGCCATTTGCGGCAGGGTGATAATTATCGCAAAGGGCAGGATTTTAGTTGATTCAACACCGCAGAAGCTTAAGGCAGAGCATAGCGGCTCTTTGGATGAGGTATTCAGAAAAATAACAACAACCAAAATTGCTGTTTAGCCTCCGCCGGTACGGCGGGGGTCGTCGCCATACTGGCGACGGCTAAACAATTGGTATAAATTGGAGTAATAAAATGCAGGGTTTTTTAGCGGTATTTAAGCGGGAGTTCAAGTCGTATTTTACAACGCCGCTGGCGTATGTGTTTTTGGTAGTGTTTTTATTTTTTTCGGGCTATCTGACATTTAAGCAGGGCTTTTTCGAGATTCGCCAGGCCGATATGACGGCGTTTTTTACGAATATGCCTTTGCTGTTTGTTTTTCTGGTCCCTGCCGCGGCGATGCGGCTTTGGGCTGAGGAGAGAAAGACCGGCTCGATTGAGTTATTATTTACGCTGCCAATTACTGTCAAGCAGGCGGTATTGGCCAAGTTTTTCGCGGCATGGTTGTTTTTGATTATCGCGATGATATTAACCGGCCCGATGGCGATAACGGTTTGTTATTTGGGCAAGCCGGATATGGGGATGATATTGTCTGGGTATCTTGCCAGCATTTTGATGGCGGGTGGATTTTTAGCGGTGGGGTGTTTCTTCTCTGCGATGAGCAGTAATCAGGTAATAGCCTTTGTTTTGTCGGTGGTAGCCTGTGCGGTATTGGTTTTCGCGGGTATGCCGACAACGATGAACTACCTTTCGACATTTTTACCGGCCGGGGCGGTTGATACTATCAGTATGATGAGTTTTCAGGAGCATTTTGATTCTATGCAAAGAGGGGTTCTTAAATTTTCGGATTTGAGCTATTTTGCGATTCTCATCGCCGGGTGGGTCGCGGCCTGCGGCGTGGTTCTTGACGAAAGGAGGGCGGGCTGATGAATAAGACCTTGAGAATGATTGCAGGCGTAGTATTCGTTCTGATTATAATGTTCAGTCTTATCACTATCTGCCAGAATCTGGGCAGGGGCTGGAAAATCGATGTAACTGAACAGGGACTTTATACACTGAGCGATGGGACGAAGGCGATTCTGGGCAGGCTCAATCAGCCGTTAAGGATGAAACTGTATTATGCCAAAACAGCGGCGATGAAGGGGCCGGACCAGATTCGATACTTCAATAATTATTATGAATTCGTAAAGTCGCTGCTTGAAGAATATGTCGCTGCATCAGGCGGTATGGTTGAGTTGGAAATCATCGACCCACGGCCTTATTCGGATGAAGAAGTGGCGGCGATGAGATATGGTCTGAAACGATTCCCGATAACAGAAGAAGAAGGTTTCTTCTTCGGACTGGTTGTTCAGACACAATTCGGAGTAGAAAAAACGATACCAGTGTTTTCGCCGAGCAGGCAAAACTTTGTCGAATACGATATCAGCTATCTGATAGATACGGCGATAACGCGGCAGAAAAAAAGGATAGGTATATTGAGTTCGCTGCCGATAATGGGTGACGATGTGAGCCCTTATATGGCCAAGATGATGGCTATGCAAGGCCAATCGCCGAGGCCGGCGTGGGCGTTTGTAGAACATTTGAAACAGCAGTATGAGGTAATAGGTGTTCCGGCAGATGTTAATAAAATAGAAGGCGTTGATACTCTGCTCGTTATTCATCCGAAAGATTTTTCCGAGCAGACGCTTTTCGCGATAGACCAGTTCGTACTCGGCGGAGGCAGGACAATCGTCTGCGTCGATCCGTACTGTATTAATGATTTGCCGCAGCAGCCGGCGATGCAGATGCAAAGCGAACACAATCCAAGCTCCGAAATGAACAAGCTGTTGGTTAACTGGGGGCTCGAGATGCCGAGAAATACATTCGCCGGCGACAGGGGACTTGCAATTGCTGGTACGCTGAAGGCAAATGAAAGGCCTCAGAAGATAATAGGCTATATCGGTATGACGGCAGAGTGTTTTAACCGCGATAATGTTATAACGTCAGAATTGAATGAAGTGAAATTTCTGTTCAGCGGAGTGTTGCGCCAAATAATAATGGACGAGCAGGAGGTCAAGGAAAGGAATATCCAAAGAATACCGCTGGTCAGTACCACTGCAAGGGGCAACAGTTGGACAGCTAATCAGTATGAACTTATGATGCCCGATATTGGAAAGCTGATGGAAAAGTTTGTCGATGGCAGCAAACCGGTGAATATGGCTTATCTGGTTACCGGCAGATTCAAAAGCGCTTTTCCAGAAGGTATAGATATCGAAGTTGATGCGCCGATGGATGCCGGCGATGCCAACGAGCCTGGGAAAATCACGAAACATATCGCCTCTTTGCCTGAGGCGAGAGATAATTGTGCGGTAGTTGTTTTTGCGGATGTGGATTTTTTAAGCGATGTGATTGCTTATGTGAATACGTTTTTCGGCAAGCTTGTTGCCGGCGATAACAGCGCTCTTATGATGAATACTATCGATGATTTGAGTGGGTCGAGCGAATTGATTTCCATAAGGTCGCGCGGTAATTTCAGGCGACCTTTTGAGGTTGTCGATACAATAGAAGCAGAGGCAGAAGCAGAGACCGCAGAAGAAGAGGCGAAAATCAACGCTGAAATTTCGGGCTTTGAAACAGAACTGCAGTCGATTCTCAGCTCGGCTAAGCAGGGCGAGGAAGAAATTATCGGCAGTTCCATCGTGCAGAAAAAGAAAGAACTCGAACTTAAAATACTCGGGGCAAGGAAGCAGCTTAAACAGATAAGAAGAATAAGACTCGAGCGTATCGAGGGATTGGGCAATAAACTGCGTAATTTTAATATGCTGACAGCACCAGCGGTTATACTTTTGATAGTTATAATACTCGGTGTCCATAGAAGCGCAAAGAAAAGACGGTATATCAGTCATGCAAGCGACTCGTAGTTACAAAGGGGCAAAGAGGCAAAGGGACAAAGTAAAAGAAAAAGGCCAATTTTTTAAAATCAGGAGAAATTTTTAATCGCTGATTACGCAGAAAAAAAGGATACAGAATTCAGTAGACAGAAGTCAGGAGACGGAAAGGCGTGAGCGAAAAACAGGTATTTGTAGGAAGAAAAGACGAGCTTGAACAGTTCAAAGGAGCCCTCGAAAATCCCCAGGGACAGGGGATTTTAGTCGTTGGACAGGCAGGGATGGGGAAAACATGGCTGGTTAATAAAATGGCACAAATTGCAGCGAACCACCCAAAGTTAAAATGCGGCTATGTGCGATATGAAGTAACTCCCACCGATAGCGTAGATTCTACAATGGCTCTGATGATGGATAATGCCTTTGAGGCAGGACAAACTACGGAAGGGTCTTTTGATGGAACAAAACGAGGCTTAGCGCAATGGAAAGCTTTGCTGAATATAGTTAATCTTGGGGATTTGGTTTCAAGTTTATGCCGCGACCCTGCAAAGAATACACGAGAGCAATTTATCGAAAGATTGAATTTGATTTCAAAGAGAATGCCGGAAAACGGCAGGGCAATATTTATAATCGACCCGGAAAAATATATGTATAAAGAAAGCGACCAGTCATGGGCGATTATAGTAAAGCAATTGCCAGAGAAGATAAAATTTGTGTTCGCGCAAAGAAACGAAGATGCTCTGGTTGACAGCGAAACTTTTAATAATCTGAATAATGTTATTTGTATCCCTGAAAAGCAACTTGATGTGCTTGATGAATCAAGCGTTGATGAATTGACAAATCTGGAATCGGCAAAGATTAAATATTCTATTGGGGAAATCAAGAAAACAGTCTCCAATTATAACGGGCATCCTTATGCTATTGGGGCGGCTTTGGAATTGTTAAAGGCAGGAGTAAAATTGGAGGAGCTGCCGAAAAAATCAAAGCCGATAGGATTTGCAAAAATACAGTGGGATAAAATATGTAAGGACGATGATGCGATTCAATTGTTTGAGGCTTATGCAGTTTTAGAAGTTGGTGTGCCAGGCGATGTTGTGATAGCGGCAAGTGGGTTAAATTCTACGACACTAAAGCGATTGCAAAAGGACAGTTACTTAAAAGGGTTATTGCGAGATGAAGGGGAGGGGAAACGGATATATCATGCGATATTAGCCGATTATATACTTGAACAAATCGATGATGGTGAGAAAAAGCATTACCATTTAAGAACAGTGGACATTTATATAAAACGGTTGCATGCAGATATTAAGCCGGATGAACTTGCGGCAATGAGGCTGCCTGAACATGTTTTGGTTGCTGAAGGACAAAAAGCTTTTGTAGATGTATTTATAAATGAATGTGCTAGTCCTTTGCTTCTTCTCGGTGCATTGGATAGCTGTATAAAACTTTCTGAACGGGCATTGAAGATGGTAAAGGAAGGCTCGGAAAGACATGCGATGCTCTTAAGCTCTCTTGGTGTAGTTTACAAAACACGTGGCGAATTGGACAAGGCTGAAGACATGCATAAAAAGTCTCTTGCGATAAATGAAAAATTCGGGAGACATGAAGAAATGGCAATTAATTATGGCAATCTTGGTGTGATTTACCGGAGACGCGGCGAGTTGGTTAAGGCCAAGGAGATGTTTAATACGACTCTCAATATTCATAAAAAACTTGGCAATCATGAGGGGGTAGCAAAGGATTGTGGCAATCTCGGCATAGTTTACAAAGAAAAAGGCGAACTATACAAGGCTGAAGAAATGTTTAAAAAAGGGCTGAAGATTGATGAGAGATTTGGGAGATTGGAAGGAATGGCTGCCAAACATGGTAATCTCGGCATAATTTACCAAACACGCGGCGAATCAGATAAGGCAGAAGAAATGTATATTAAAGCACTGGCAATAAATGAAAAACTTGGCAGACTCAAGGGGATGGCAATACAATATGGCAACCTAGGCAATGTTTACAAGAATCGCGGCAATTTGGGTGAGGCTAAAAAATGCTGGATAAAGGCGCGGGATTTATTTGCGAAAATCGGGATGCAGAACGAATTAAAAAAAGTGCAGGGGTGGATAGATGGAATAGAACGTGAGAAGAAATGAGAAAAGTGACCCCCACAGTTCTGCCCCCTCCGTTTCTCGATGAAACGAAGCGAGGGGGATAAATCAAAACTAAACGCGGGGGCTAAATGACCCTGCCATAGTGATGGCAGGGCTAACCAAACCCGCCGTGAAACGGCGGGCTAAATATCGTCGCCGTGGCCGGCGACGGCTAAACAAAACTTATGGAAAAAGCATATTAGGATTAAATTGTTTGGAATGAATCCCGCACTTATAGAGTTGATTAAAATTTCCAAAACGGTGGGTAACGGTCGGGGGCTGACCCAGGGCGGCAGCGGGAACACATCTGTTAAAACCGATGACGGTAAATTTATGTTTATAAAGGCAAGCGGTACGGCTATCGGGGATATGAGTGTAAAAAAGGGCTGGCGGAGAATGAACCTTGGCAAAGTCCGCGGCATAATCGAAGATAAGAAACTTTCAAAGTTAAGTATAAAGAAAAGAGAGGCCCAGACAGCCGGGCGACTGCTGGCGGCCTGTGATGATAAAACAAAAGGAAACTGCAGGCCCTCGATTGAGTCCAATCTTCATGCTTTTTTAGATAAATGCGTTATTCATCTTCATCCGACGGCGGTCGGGGCGTTTGTAAACTCAAAAAACGGGAAAGGCGAATTGCAAAAACTTTTCGCGAGGGAAAAATTTCCGCCTTTGTGGGTTCCTTACGCAAATCCGGGTTATGGGCTGGCGAAAAAACTTTTGGGATTGTGCAGTCGGTACGAAAAGAAATACGGGCGATTGCCAGGGGTCGTGTTTCTACAAAAACACGGGCTTTTAATCTCCGCGGCAACGGAAAGAGAGGCGATACAACTCGTTTCAAAAACAATAACGCGGTGTAAAAAGAAAGTATCTATGCCTGTGGTTAAAAAAATAAAACGGCCTGATGCAAAAACTGTCAAAAGGATAAAGGTGATAATTAGAGAGGCGTTTTCGAGGAGTATGGGGAAAAACGGCCAGGTATATTTTTACGATAACAAGAGAATATCAGCGTTTGCGAATTATGCGGGTACGAAGAGGTTATTGCGAAGCGGGCCGTTGGATCCTGGCGAAATCATTTATTGCAACGGTCCTGCAGTATGGGTGGAAGAGGCGAGACAAGATAAAATCAGCGATATATTGAAAAAGCAAATTAAAAAGAGAGGCCGATTCCCTGTCGCATTCCTCGTTAAAAAGGCGGGGTTATTTGTCATTGGGAGCGTTAAATCGGCTTCGATAGCCCAGGAGGTCGTTTCAAGCTCATTATTTGTCAGATATAATGCTCAAAAATTCGGGGGGATAACCGCATTAACAAAGGCTGAGCAGGATTTTATATAGAAGCCCGCAACACTTTGAATTTATTGGAAACAGACCCCCACCGCAAGGGTGGGGGCTAAACTGAAAATCCACTTGAGAAAAACAGATGAATCTATTATACTTGCTTGTGATACCTTTTGCCGGCGAGAAAACAAGGGAAATAAACGATGAGCAAACCCAAAAGCTTTATGTTGATTTTCATTCCCAGCGCTACCGTATTTATATCGAGTTTTTGCATTATGGTGCTGGAACTTGTCGCGAGCAGACTGATTGCCCGTCATCTCGGCTCATCTTTGTACACCTGGACAGCGGTAATCGGCGTAATCCTGAGTGGTATTACAATAGGTAATTATCTCGGCGGACGAATCGCAGATAAATTTGACGCAAGAAAGTCCATTGCTGTGCTTTTCGCCGTTTGTTCGGCGGCGTGCGTTACGACAGTAATTTTAAATAATATTGCAGGCGATTGGATATGGTTGTGGCATTTTAATTGGCCGTTGCGAGTTTTCAGCCATGTCTCTTTAGTATTCCTGATGCCATCGATACTGCTGGGAACTATAAGTCCGGTAGTTGCGAAAATGGCTCTTGACCGTGGACTGCCGACAGGCAGAACCATAGGAGATATCTATGCCTGGGGTGCGGCAGGGAGTATTGCAGGAACATTCGCGGCCGGCTATTGGCTGATAGCTACAATGGGAACCGTAACTATTATATGGGTAGTCGGAGGCGTTTTACTGCTGATGAGCATTCTGTACTGGAGAAGATTCTGGCCTTTATATATATGGGCGGTAATTTTTACCGCGATGATGACTATGGCGATGATACCTGCCGAGTGGGCCGAAAATACCAGCTCATCTATCGCATTAAGGGAGAAAAATGACCCGAGAGTTCTCTACGAAGACGAAAGCCGGTATTCCCATATCGTTGTTAAGCAGGCGCCAGGTAACCCAAACAACCGTTCTTTCTACCAGGATAAACTAAAGCACTGCAAAATCCTGATGGATGATATACTTGACCTGCAATATGTTTATACACAAATTTATGCTGCCGTAACCGAGGGGCTGGCCAAAGATAAAGAAAAGCTTTGTGTAATGGCTATCGGCGGCGGCGGATATGTCTTTCCCAGATATGTTGAAAAGCTCTGGCCTGGCAGCAGAATAGATGTCGCTGAAATTGACCCGGCCGTAACCAGAGCTGCAATGCAAGCCTATGGTTTAAAGAAAGATACCACGATAAACACTATCCATATAGATGCTCGCAACTATGTTGACAGACTGCTCGAGCAGAAACGCAGCGGTAGAGAAATACCACGATATGACTTTATCTATGGAGACGCCTTCAACGATTTCTCAGTGCCATTTCAGCTTGTTACACAGGAATTTAATGAAAAGATTTTTGCTGTTCTCAGCGATGACGGCGTATATATGATAAACGTAGTGGATATTTTTGATTCCGGCCTATTCGCAGGTTCGGTCATAAACACGCTCGAAGAAACATTCCCCTATGTTTATGCAGCAACTGAAAACAAAAGCCGCTCAGCCAGGAACACTTTCATAATCATCGCTGCCAAACAGAAATTGGATTTGAAAAACATTATTTCACAATATAAAAGGGAAAAACTGGAATTATGGTATTTGGATGCCTCGGATATCAGTAGTCTTAAGGGGAAATCCCGACAACTCGTTTTAACTGACGACTACAACCCCACAGATACTCTGCTGGCGCCGGTAGTCCGCGATGGCGCAAAGACGCTCTCGGCCGAAAAATTTCTTGACCGGGCTGAGGAACTTAAGGAAAAGGGACAGTTCGCAAAAAGTATTGAAAATTATCTTCTGGCCATAAAGATGTGTCCTGTATTTTCCCTGCGTTCGTATAATGAGATTGGGGTTATGTATGCGAGAACTGGTAATCTGGAACAAGCTGCCGAGGCTTTTGATAAAGCTCTGGAATATAACGGCACATCCGAGCACAAAATCAGAGCGAGTATTCATTACAGTTTAGGGGCTGTCTTGAAAACATTAGGCAAAACAGACAAATCAACCGAGCAGTTTGGCAAAGCTGCAGAGGAATTTAGAAGAGAATTAACCGAAGATCCGGCTAATTCCGAGAGCTGGAATACTCTGGGCGATGCTCTTGTCGCAACAGGAGATTTCGAGGCGGCAACCAAAGCTTTTAAAAAGGCACAAACTCTGAATCCTGCCGCGGGGAATTATTACGATAATCTTGTGATAATACTCGAACGCAATGACCGATATAATGAAGCAATTGAGGTGCTGAAAAAACAAATCCAACTGATGAAACATAATAAGCAGGATGAAGATGTATTGCGGCTTCGAAGGCATATTAAGTCGCTTGAATATGAGAACGCGACTGGTGGGTGGCCTGATTAATTTGCCTTGAGTAAATTTTTAGATAATAAACCCCCGGTAAAACCGGGGGCTAAATATCGTCGCCGTACCGGCGACGGCTAAACAAGGTTTGTGGGAATGATGAACCCCGACATTAAAATGGCGGGGCTAAACGGAATAAAACCCAAATTGAAAGGTAAAATATGGCAAAGAGATTTGTCAGAGCTGTTTTCCCCGGCTCATTCGACCCAATAACAAAGGGCCATCTGGACGTAATAGGCCGAGGCATAAAACTTTTCGATGAGCTTATCGTAGGGGTGGGTAATAGTCCCTTAAAAGACCCGCTTTTTACTCTCGCCGAGCGTGTTGAAATAATAAAACCGCTTATAGCAGACATAGAAGGCGTAAGTGTTCAAAGCTATGATTGTCTTACAGTAGAATATGCCGCCAGTGTCGGTGCAACAGCAATTTTGCGGGGCCTTAGAAACCTGACCGATGTTCAGTATGAGTTTCAGCTCGCTATGACCAACCGTGCCGTTGCCGGTATCGAAACTGTTTTCGTTATGACCAGCGAAGAGTTCGGCTTTACAAGTTCGACAATTATAAGAGAGATAGCAAGACTCGGCGGTGATGTATCGAATCTGATTCCGCAACAGGTCTATGAAAAACTGAAAAAAAGACTTGCCGAAAAAAGTATTGAATAGGACAGGAAAAAATTGTACTCGATTACGGTAACAACAACCTTTAAAGCGGGTCATCAGCTTGAACTATCCGGTGAAATCGAATCATATCATATTCACGATTGGGCTGTCAAAGCAGCCCTCGGCGGCGAAAATCTTGACAACAATGGTTTGCTCTTTGACTTTAATAAATTAAAGAAAATACTGGATGGCACTGTCAGTCCATTTAACGACCAAAAACTTGAAGATTTAGACTGTTTTAAGGGCATCAATACATCAGCTGAAAATATCGCCAGATATATCTATGACAATATAAAAAACAGTTTGCCGGAACGAATAAAATTGCTATACGTAGAAGTAACAGAAACGCCGGGCTGGGCGGCCAGATACGGTGAAAAGATGTCTGTTTAGTCTCTTTGTCTTATTGCCGATATTATTAATGCAGCCAATGGTGGGGTTTATACAACTTCTTTACAGGTAAAGACTTATGCAGTGCGAGATTTGCAAAACAAAGACAGCTACCGTTCATTTGACCGAGATTGTTGACGGCCATCGCAGCGAAAGTCATCTTTGTCAGGCCTGTGCACAAAAAGAGGGGATAACAATAAAAAGCCAGCTTTCGCTGAACGAACTTTTAAGTTCTCTGATTGCCGCTCATCAGCAGGCCGACGAGCAAGAGACGGACGCGATCGAGAAAAGTTGTCCCGTTTGCGGTATGACTTTAGAGATGTTTCGCAAAAATGCCCTTCTCGGCTGTCCGAAAGACTATGAGGTTTTCGGCAAGAGCCTGCAGATGATTATAGAAAAGGCCCATAACGGAAACCTGATACACAAAGGCAAAATCCCTCCGGGCGTGCCGCAGGAAGTTCTCAGCAATGATTCTGCAAAGGACGAAACTGAAACAAAAAAAGAAAGCGAAATTGAGTCGCTTAAAAAGCAGCTCGACGAAGCCGTGCGCAGGGAGGATTACGAACTTGCTGCAAAACTCAGGGACCAATTGAAAGCGCTGCAATGAGACTTAACGAATTAAGTTCGAAGATTTCACAGTGGTTCAATCCGGAATCACCTTTGTCTGATATAGTAATATCCTCACGGATAAGGCTTGCAAGGAATCTTGCCGGCCATAAGTTTATCCCCCGCTGCAACAACGAACAGAAGCAGAAAATCCTGCAAATTCTCAAGGAAACTATCCTTTCGCTTGGCGAGCTTGGCGATATTTTTTTCATCGACATATCACAGCACAGTTGTCTTGAAAGAGATTTACTCGTTGAGAGGCAGTTAATCAGCCGAAATCTCGCTACAGGCCATGGCCCGCGAGGGGCTGTTATTGCCAAAAATGAACTCTTTGCCGCACAGATAAACGAGGAGGACCACTTAAGGCTTGGCGTCCTGGCGGCCGGTTTAAATCTCGGCAAATGCTGGCAGCGAATTAACGATATTGACGATGCTATCGGCAAAAAAGTAACTTACGCTTTCAGTCCGAAGCTCGGTTTTTTAACCGCCTGCCCGACCAATCTCGGTACCGGAATCAGGGTTTCTGTAATGCTTCATCTGCCGGGCCTTAAGATGACCGACCAGCTTAAAATGCTGTTCGAATCAGCAAAAGATATGAACCTTGCTGTCCGCGGCCTTTTCGGCTAAGGCACTGAGGCGGTTGGCGACTTTTTCCAGGTATCAAATCAGGTTACTCTCGGCATTAATGAGAAAAAGGTAGTTGAGGATTTTGAGACGCTGATAATTCCCAAGATTGTCGAATATGAAAGGCTTGCCCGTGACAAGCTGCTTGCAAAAGACGCCAATATTCTTGATGACAGAGTCTCGCGGGCACTGGCGGTACTGAAAAACGCAAGGCTCATCAGCTCACACGAAGCACTGTTCCTTTTGAGCAACCTGAGAATGGGCATCAATATGGGCAGAGTCAAGGAAATATCCATTAACACTATTAACGAACTGTTTATGCTCACCCAGCCGGCTCATCTACAGATAAATAAAGGCGAAAATCTCGACCCCGAACAAAGAGACATCCTTCGCGCTGAGACATTAAGAGCAAAGTTGAACTAAAGAAATCTATGCCGGAGGAGTTTACTGATGATTATTTTTTATCGCATCGTACTCGGCCTGAACGCTGTTTAAAAAATTCTGAATCTTCTTCTCTTCTATCGGTACATCGTCTCCGAATT
>CAYTQR010000016.1:0-20993 GCA_964440045.1 uncultured Planctomycetaceae bacterium
CCGTGATTCCAGCCAAAAAACTGGGTACGCCCCAGGATGTTGCCAAGGCAGTGGCTTTTCTGGCAAGTGATGATGCAGGCTATATTAACGGCCAGGTCCTGCAGGTCGATGGCGGAATGGCAATGTAATACGGGAAAAAATGATTGCAACCGCAGCCATAGATGGGTATATTACCGCCCGACTAAAATGCTGGTACCTATTTAGAATATGGAAAAAAAAGATTCTTAATTCAAGGAGATCAAAAGTGAGTATTGACGTTCAGACTATTGAAAAAAAGGTTATAAAGATTGTTGCTGACCAGATGGGCACCGACGAAGCGGAAATATCACGGGAAACATCGTTTATCAATGACCTTAACGCCGATTCGCTTGATACTGTCGAGCTTGTTATGGAATTCGAAGATGAGTTCGACACCAGCATACCTGATGAGGAGGCTGAAAAGATTCAGACTGTTGGTGCGGCGATCGACTACATCGTTAGCGTACTGAAGCAAAAAGAACAGGGCTGATAACAGGCCGTTATAATGAATAAAAGACGAGTGGTCATAACGGGCCTGGGCTGTGTTACCCCACTGGGGGATTCTGTGGATGTCTTCTTTGATGCGGTCTGCAAAGGCAAAAGCGGGGTTTCAAACATTGAAAGCTTCGATGTCTCAGAGTATCCGGTAAGGTTTGCCGGCTGGGCAAAGGACTTCGATGTTACCAAATTCGTTGATGCCCGCGAGGGTAAACGTATGGATCGTTTCTGCCAGCTTGCGGTTGCCTCGGCAGTACAGGCTATTAAAGACAGCGGGATTGATTTTTCAAAAGAGGACCTCCCCCGATGCGGCGTTCTTGTGGGAACAGGCATCGGAGGCATTCAGGAAATTGAACAACAGCATATTCGTCTGCTCAACAAGGGGCCTCGATTTGTTTCGCCTTTCACTGTGCCCAAGCTGATGGGCAATGCCGCCAGCGGCACAATATCTATGAGGTACGGCCTTGAAGGCCCAAATCTTTGCATTGTTACCGCTTGTGCCTCTGCCTCCCATTCAATAGGCGAGGCGTTTTATAATATCCTGACCGAACGCAGCGATATTATGGTAACCGGCGGCTCCGAAGCGGCCGTTTCGCCGGTGGGCTTAAGTTCATTTTGTGCTTTAAAGTCGCTTAGTACCAGAAACGATGCGCCCCAGATAGCTTCAAGGCCGTTTGATGTGGACCGTGACGGCTTTATCATTGCCGAAGGAGCTGGCGTTATCATTCTTGAGGAATATGAACATGCTAAAAAACGCGGTGCAAAAATATATGCCGAGCTGCTTGGCTACGGAGCAACAGCAGATGCGCATCATATAACTGCGCCTCCGCCGGACGGCGGCGGGGCGGCAAGAGCAATAGAAATTGCTATGAAACAGGCCGGCATTGAAAAAGAAAAAGTCGATTATATTAACGCTCACGGCACAAGCACTCAGCTTAACGATGCCGCTGAGGCAATGGCAATAAAGAAGGTCTTTGGTCAGCATGCCTATAAAATATCAATCAACTCAACCAAAAGCGCAATAGGCCATTCACTCGGTGCAAGCGGAGCCATTGAAATGGTAGCAACCTGTAAAACAATGGAAAAATCCATAATCCATCCTACAATTAACCTCGATAACATTGACCCCAAATGTGATGCCAAACTGGATTTTGTACCTAAGACGGCAAAAGAGAGGAAAGTCAACTACGCTACGAGCAATTCATTCGGCTTCGGTGGCCACAACGCCTGCCTCGTTGTCGGAAAAGTTTAATTCAGGAACAGCACTCGCGTAAGCATATAAGCAAAGTAAACCCCGATTAAAATACCGGCTCGCAGTTTGCCTACTTTTGGCCGGACCAAAAGCGTAAGCACGAACAATATCGATAATATAGACACCATCGAATAGTCTATGGTAATAATCTCATCGGCAATAAGTGCGCTGCGTGAGGCTATTAATGAAGCGCCCAGTACGAGAAAAATATTGAAAATATTACTGCCGAGTATATTGCCGGCAGCGATGGAAGTTTCACCTCTTTTTACTGCTATTAACGTTGCTGTGATTTCAGGCAATGATGTACCAATGGCGATAACGGTTAATGCTATAATTGTTTCAGATATTTTGAAAAATTCGCTGATCCGAATTGCACTGCGAATAATCATCTCTCCGCTGAAATAGAGAATGATAACACCGGCTAAAAATATTAATGACCCTTTTAAAGAATTGTTTGGAGGTTTTTCTGTCTGTATAGATTCTTCATATAGTCTGTTCTTTATAGACAGGATGTAGAGGACAAGAGGAATGATTAAAATTACAGCTCCCCATAACGGTACGCTATTGACTGGGAAAATCAGCAAGAAGAATAAAATTAGTAATGGAGCCAGACAGAAGTAGATAAAGTCAAGGCCGAATTTCTTTTTGTCTATTACAAGATTACCCAAAAATGCGCAGAAACCATAAGCCAGGCAAATATTTGCAAGATTGCTGCCGGAGATGTTAGATAGTGCTATGCCGGAATGGCCCCGATAAGCGGCTATTATATTTACAAATAATTCCGGAGCGCTTGTGCCGAAGGCCACCAGCGTAATGCCAATTACGACTTTGGAGAGGTTTAAGCTGGTCGCGATGATTGATGCGCCATCTATGAGCCATTTTGCTCCGTAATACAAAAAGACGAAACTGACTATCAATAATATAATATTGAGGGTCATTTTGCGGTATCAACTAAACAGCCTGAATACATAATATCACTGTTTAAGGACTTGTAAATAAATTAGGTTTTGTTTTTGGCTAAGCGAGGACAAGGCTGGCAAGGAAGTAAAATGCAGGCCTACTGGTTGGTAGTCCGAATTTTACTGACGCCGCCAGCCGAAGCCATGGCCGGCCAAAAATGGAAGATAATTTATTTACACGTCCTAAGCCTTGCCATGTCTGATTTTCCAGCGGTTATGCCTCTTTTTGCTGCCGACTTTCCGCCTTCGTCTCGGTTTAGCCATAAAAACGCTCCAAAGGTAAATTTACACTGTATTTAACGACTTTCAAACTAACAGGATATATGGTATCATCCGCTTTTGCAAGGATTGCTTGTCTATAATTGTTATTTTTTAGGTGCGATAATGATACAATGCAAAGATTGTGAATTTTGCCAAATCGGCCCGGATAACCGCAGAACCTTTAAATGCGACCCTTTTATCAATATCAAAGAGCCCGAATGTATCGCAAAATGGCAGTTAATGCGGCTCGATATGCTCCTTATGACCTATACTCGAATGCAGCAATGGCAGGAAAAGGTTGCCCCGCTGCAGGATAAGATATTCAAGTATATGGAACGGGAGATAGGCGATATTGATGAAACCGAAAAGTGGAAGGTCGATGACGAAGACAAGGATGAAGACGACAAGTTAATTTGACAAAAGGGATTTTCGAATGCAGCTTGCAATGGTTCAAGACAAATTCATTGAGGCCAAAAACCTCGATTCGGCATATCTTGACTACGGCACTTTTTTCGGCGATGGCGTTTATGAAGTTTTGCGAAGTTATGATGGCAGACTCTTTGCGATCGAAGAACATCTAACTCGCTTTGAAAGAAGCCTGAAAGAAATCGATATCGAAGGCATTGATATTGAAACAATACGCCGGAAAGTCTTGACGGCCTTTGAGAAATTCAACAAACCGAATGCGAAAATCTACTTTCATATTACAAGAGGCTCAGGCCCCAGAGACCACGCCGGCGTTGGTCTTGTGCCGAGGTTTTTCCTGCTGGTCTCTGATATTGAAGATATTAGCGAACAAAAACAAAAAGGTATATCGGTAATAACAGTTCCTGACACGAGATGGAAAAGATGCGATATAAAATCATTGAATCTTTTGCCAAACGTATTGGCCAAAAGGCAGGCGCAAAAAAGAGGCTGCGAAGAGGCTATATTTGTCGATGAAAAGGGCCGAATAACTGAAGGGGCATCCAGTGCGTTTTTCGGTATATTTGCCAATGTGCTGCAAACTGCCCCGTTAAATGCCAATATCCTGCCTTCCATTACCCGTCAGTTTGTCTTGGAAATTTATTCCAATACCGGCCTTGAACTTGCCGAAAAGCCGATAAAAGCTGATAATGCTGCAAGTGCCGATGAGCTTTTTATTGCGGTTTCGAGCAAGGATATTGTGCCGGTGGTAAAATTTAACGAAATAAAAATTTCAGACGGCAAAGTCGGTAAATTCACAAAACTGCTGATAAAAGAGTTTGCAAAACTGGTAAAAAGACACTAATTCACTGGTTTTTTTATTTGACTTTTAGGTATTTTGCCTATAGTATATCTGTTTAAGGCGATTCCATTTCAAACTATTGATGGTCGCACCTTTGGAGGTTTGCCTTTTTTAAATATCTGGATTGTAAGTTGCAAAATAGCTTTGCAGCCCTTGATGTCGTTTGTGGGCTCAAATCCAATTGCACTACATTTTAGGGATTATTGTCTTTTTAGAGGCAGGAACAATGAATAACCCGAAAGATTCGGGGTGGAAAAATAGTGTAACGGAGAGTTACTTATAAGAAATTTATGTTAGTTCAAAATATTATTAGATATTAGAGAAGGAGAAACTAATGCAATCGCAAACAAAAAAACAGACAAAAAAACGCTCGTCGCCTAATAAAAACTACCTCTGTTTTGTCATCATGCCTTTTGGGAAAAAAAGAACGGAAAAATCAAAGCATTATACTATGGTATACGAGCACGTCATCACAAGAGCTGTACAGGAAGCAGGTTTTGATTGTAAACGGGCCGATGAGATACCAGATTCTGGCCCAATCCCTGAAGAAGTCAAAAAGCAACTACGTACAGCAGAATTAGTACTTGCAGATCTTTCTGATCGTAATCCCAATGTATTCTATGAACTTGGATACAGGCATGCATTAAACAAACCTCTGATCACCATTTCTGATGACGTGAGCTCGATTCCATTTAATATGTCCCCATATCGTACTATAGAGTATACAACTGAAAACATCTCGGCTGCAGACCAAGCACGCGACAAGATTCGTGAATATGCAATTGTGGCACTTAAACAGATTGAATCACAACCTCATAGTAAAGGTAAGTTTCCAATTACTCACTCAGCCACAATTGAAATTCTCGAGGCAAAGATAGACCAAGGATTCTCGAATGTTTATGAGCAGCTATCTAAAGGCATACCACTTCATCAGGAAGAAACCTTAATTGAGGAAGTTGCAGGACAAAGAGAGGTCCACCAACTGATGCAGTCCACATTGGAAAAAGTCTCAGAAAAAGCAGAAGCAATGGTTACAGCTTCGAGACTACTCCAGCAGACTGCGGATTATGGTTTAGTATCCATTTACCCAACACGAATGGATGCTATAGAAGAATTCTTTTCAGTAATTGGACGCGAGGATAGAGGAATAGACATTGTTGGAAGTACAATATTCGGTTTGCAAGGAGGACGTAATATAACTCGTGATAAAATCCTAGAACTGCTGAAATTCAAATCAAGACAGGGAAATTTCACTTTGAGAATACTTCTTACACATTGGGACTATATATCCCACAGACAGGATCAAGAAAAAACCGAAAAAAATATCACTCGTTTTGTCATCTCAAAAGAATTAAAGGAGGCGGTTGATCTCTTGAAATTCCACGAGTTGACAAACTGTGTACGGTTTTACAGAGCAGCACCAACTTGTTTTACCCTTATTTGTCATGGACAAGGAATGTTATTGGCAAATCCATACCCATACGAGAAAGAAGCTTATAACAGCTGGACAGTATTATTTCGCCATACTACGCCAGGAACTATATATGAGAGTTTTTCTTCCTCTCACTTTGATCAACCATGGAATAACAAGCTGCTTTGTATACCTTTCGATCAAGCATGCGAAGAAGCTGTCTCGCAAAAATTAAGAAAAGATTTGGCTCAGGCCCAACGGGAGATGGCAGCCGCATATGAAAGTCCTGATTTATAATTAGGTCAAAAGAAACCATGAAAATATCAAAAATGGAACTGAAAGGTTTTTCGCCGGGATGAATAGTGTTTGGCACGAGATACGAGTGACTAATTCCGTGAAACGTGACCCGAGCGAGAAGATACGAGACACAAGCGACGGTTCCGAGGGCGAATGCCAACCGTAGAGTAGTTAAAAGTGATATACTGCGAATGAAATCAAGGACTTATACTCCAGCAAAGATGAAAAGCCGGCTAAAACAGCCGGCCTTTTTTATACAGCGCCAATAAACCAAAAAAACAATTGCCATTTCGCCTGATAAGTATAAAATTAGCTACTTTAACGTCCTTTGGGATTTGAGGACGTAGAGGGTATTCTATTTTAATGGATTATAAGTGCAGTAATTTCAGTTAGTTAAACAGGAGTTGTTATGAAGTCCAAGAAGGTAATGATTGACGGCAACACGGCAGCGGCCCACGTGGGTCACGCGACAAATGAAGTTATAGCGATATATCCTATTACACCAAGTTCGCCGATGGGTGAAATATCCGATGCCAAGTCCGCAGCGGGTCAAACGAATATCTGGGGTACGATTCCGAGCGTAACAGAAATGCAGTCCGAAGGCGGGGCAAGCGGTGCCGTTCACGGCGCTTTGGCAGCAGGGGCCTTGACTACGACATTTACCGCATCGCAGGGACTTTTGCTGATGATTCCAAATATGTACAAAATCGCAGGCGAACTTATGCCGACCGCGTTTCACGTCTCGGCAAGGTCGCTTGCCTGTCAGGCACTGTCGATTTTCGGCGACCATTCAGATGTTATGGCCTGCAGGCAGATCGGCTTTGCAATGCTCTGCTCGGGCAGTATTCAGGAGGTAATGGACCTTGCACTTATCGCACAGCAATCGACACTTAAGTCGCGTGTACCTTTTCTGCATTTCTTTGAGGGCTTTAGGATAAGCCACGAAATACAGAAAATCGACGAAATCAGCTACGATGATATGAGAGCTGTTATTGATAACGACCTTGTACTCGCACATAAGCAAAGGGCTTTGAATCCCGAGAGGCCGATGATTAGCGGCACGAGCCAAAACCCCGATGTTTATTTCCAGGGACGCGAGACGGTAAATAAATATTATCTTGCGACGCCTGAAATTGTCGAAGAGACAATGCAGAAGTTCGAGAGGGTAGTCGGCAGAAGTTATAATCTTTTCGATTATGTCGGTGCGCCTGATGCGGAAAAAATAATCATCATTATGGGTTCGGGCGCTGAGACCGTACATGAAACAGTTGAGCATCTGAGGGCAAATGGCGAAAAAGTCGGCGTTATAAAGGTAAGACTTTTCAGGCCTTTCAGCAGCAAACACTTCATCGCCGCTCTTCCAAAATCAGTCAGTAAAATAGCAGTACTCGACAGAACCAAAGAGCCAGGCTCCCTCGGAGAGCCTTTGTATCTCGATATACGGACAAGTATCGGCGAAACGATGAGCCAGGGCGATTCACCATTTAAGAGTTATCCTGTGATTGTTGGCGGCAGATACGGACTCGGCTCGAAGGAATTTACCCCTGCTATGGTAAAGGCAGTATTCGATAACCTTGACGCGAATCAGCCGAAAAACCACTTTACAGTTGGGATTATCGATGATGTTACAAATACCAGCCTTGATGTGGATGAAAGTTTCGATGTTTCAAACGAAGGTGTTTACGGCGCGATGTTCTATGGTCTTGGCTCTGACGGCACAGTGGGTGCCAATCATAATTCAATCAAAATCATAGGTAACCTTACCGATAATAATGCACAGGGTTATTTCGTCTATGACTCGAAAAAAGCCGGGGCTAAAACAGTATCACATCTGCGTTTCGGCAAAAAGCCGATTCGAAGTCCTTACCTTATCAGGCAGGCAGACTTTATCGCTTGTCATAATCCGAGCTTTTTAGAAAAATATGATATGCTCGCCAATGCCAAACAGGGCGGGACATTTTTGCTGACGAGTATGCACGGCAAAGATGAAGTTTGGGACACTTTGCCGAGGGAACTTCAAAAACAAATTATCGATAAGAAACTTAAGTTCTACTGCATTGATGCGATTTCAATTGCCCAGAAGCTCGGGCTTGGCGCCAGAATCAATGTTATTATGCAAACCGCGTTTTTCAAGATAAGCAATATAATTGACATAGATAAAGCGGTTGAGGCTATAAAGAAAGCCGTAGAAAAGAGTTACGGCAAGAAGGGGGAAAGAATTGTAGATATGAACAACTCTGCTGTCGATGCGGCACTGGAGCAGATTTACGAGGTTAAGGTGCCTGATAGTGTTACAAGTAAGACAGAAATGCCGCCGCCTGTACCTGCGGATGCACCGCAGTTTGTAAAGGAAGTCCTCGGCGAAATTATTGCCGACCGCGGCGATGCGATACCGGTAAGTAAAATGCCCGCTGACGGGAAATTTCCCTCCGCATCAACACAGTATGAAAAAAGAAATATTGCAGTTAATATTCCCGTATGGGAGCCGGATGTATGTATTCAGTGCGCCCAGTGTTCGCTGGTCTGTCCTCATGCTGCGATAAGAGTAAAGAATTATGATGCAAAACATCTTGAAAAAGCACCGAAGACTTTTAAAGCCGCTGATGCGAAGGGAAAAGGATTCGAAGGTATGAAATGGACTGTGCAGATTGCTCCGGAAGACTGTACCGGCTGCGGCAACTGCGTGATGATATGCCCGGCCCAGCAAAAAGATGAAAACAAACAGCCGACAGGAAAGAAAGCAATAAATATGTCTCCGCAGGAACCGCTGCGTTTGGCCGAGCGCCAAAACTATGCGTATTTCCTGTCTTTGCCGAATACCGACCAGAACCTCTACAAGCTAAATACCGTAAAGGGCAGTCAGCTTGCTCAGCCTTTGTTTGAGTATTCCGGTGCCTGTGCCGGCTGCGGTGAGACACCTTACGTAAAGCTGCTTACGCAACTCTTGGGAGACAGGGCACTTATCGGCAATGCTACGGGCTGTTCGTCGATTTACGGCGGCAATCTGCCTACAACACCTTACTGCTATAGACCTGACGGCAGGGGGCCTGCATGGAGCAACAGCTTGTTTGAAGATAATGCCGAATTTGCGATGGGTATGAGACTGGCCGTTGATAAGTTAAGCCAGATTGCAATTGAGCAGCTTGACAAAGTAGTAGAAAAAGGCTGTCTTGAAAAAACCTTTGCCGATGAGCTTCGCCAGGCGGCTATTACCAGCGACCCGTCACAAATTGAGATTGAAAAACAGAGAGTTAGGGTTGAAAAATTAAAAGAACTGTGTAGCAAGGATAAATGCGAAGAATGCAATCAGCTTCTGAGTGTGGCTGATTATCTTGTTCGCAAGAGTGTCTGGGCTCTCGGCGGCGATGGCTGGGCTTATGATATTGGTTACGGCGGACTCGACCATGTCCTTGCAAGCGGAAAGGATGTAAATATCCTTGTGCTTGATACGGAGGTTTATTCCAATACCGGCGGGCAGATGTCGAAATCAACGCCAAGGGCTGCTGTGGCGAAGTTTGCTGCGGCCGGGAAGCCGGTGCCCAAAAAAGACCTTGCTATGCTTGCGATGACTTATGGAAGTATTTATGTGGCAAAAGTCGCGATGGGTGCAAGTCCTGTTCAGGCTGTAAAGGCATTTGTTGAAGCTGAAAACTATAAGGGACCATCGCTGATTATCGCTTATTCGCACTGTATCGCTCACGGCTTTAATCTTACTGAAGGTTATGAGCATCAAAAGCAGGCTGTTGCAAGCGGGTACTGGCCTTTGTACAGATATAATCCTGATTTAAAGGCCGAGGGCAAAAATCCTCTACAGCTTGATTCCAAGGCTCCAACCGTGAATTTCGCAGACTATGCGTATAGCGAAAACAGGTATCGTGTACTAAAAGGCTCCAGGCCTGAGGTTGCTGCCGAGCTGATGAAGCTGGCAACTGCCGATGTTGCTGAAAGATTTAATCTTATCCAGCAGCTTGCAAATCTCAAGTGCACAGAATGTGATAAAACTGAATCAAAAGGATAAAAGTTGAGGTGATATGAAAAGATTATTTTCTATTTTAGTTACGGCAGGGCTATTGTTCAGCCTAACAGGCTGCCAGGAAAAAGTTAAAGAGAGCGGCACCCAACTTGTTAGGCAGCCGGACCTTAAACTAACATCTGTAGCAAAATTTCTACGCAGCGACGGAAGCTGGTATTTAACAGAACAAAAGCATGAAGTTTTTGCCAAGCCTAAAGCAATAGAACTGACAGCAAAAGAGCCTTTCGGCCAAATTATATGGACGGTGCAGAACGGTAAGGCTGTTGTCAAAAAGAAACCAGGACGAAGCGTTTTTGACAAAGAACTTTACGAGCTTATAACAAACGAGGCAATATCCAAAGGCCTGATGGAGCTTTATGTTGCAGGATTAGGATATTCGAATGCCGGCTCAAGCCAAGCCGAGGAGCTTGTTTTTGAAGGGAAAGTTTATGAATCTGTCTTTGCTGGCCGCAATGGGACAGGACTGTATAAAAATAAATCAACGGGCAGAAAAGATTTGGCTGTTTTTCAGGGTAAAAAGCGATATGTATTGTATGGATATAACTACCTGAAGGTGGGGAAAGATAGATATTTTCCATCTAAAATAGATGTTTATATTTATAGTGACAAATCCGACAGAAAGTTGATTGCACAATATACCTGTTGGCTGCCGTGAAAGCTCCTATAATAATTGGATAAATACGGCTGATATTCAGGAATTTGTCTGAACAATAGGATGGTTTTGAAAGTATAGTAACCAACACCTTGTTCGTGGTGGGATACTTAGAGGATTATTTTTCAGGGACGGCTTAACCTTTTTTGTTAGTTTTACTTATGCTGATTACGGGCAGGAGTGTTTTTTTGTTTTTCAGCCGTTGTTTTTTCAGCCTGTTAAGCACAATTGCCGATAATAATTTATAGTACGTAAGTTTTTTACTTAAAAAAGCCTTAGGTAATTAGGGCTGTTAAGCAGAATTATGATTGAGCCGATAAAAAAGATGACGGCGGGCTCTGAGTCTGCCGGAATTTAGTTTATGGCTCTGGTATTAGGGCAGATTGTATGACCAAAATGAATAGGAGGTATTTGCTGATGCTACTGTGCGAGGTAGCCTCCGTTGCTACGCTGCGAAGGATAAACTGCTGCGTGGCACGAGTAACCATTATTGCGATGGTTTTTGCTTTGACGAGCTGCAGCAAGGACCATCTGGACCCTTCGCAAATCGGCCGTTTCAGACCTGCGCCGGCAGTGAATATTATTCTTGATTCTCTCGGCGTTGCTGAAGAGGGAGAAGTTGCTTACGAGGGAGCGGAAGACCCCAGACCTGCCGACGTGGTCGGCCGCGAGCAGGATTATGTGTTCAATTCCGGAGATGTCATAAGGATAGCCCTTTTTGAGCTGCTTCAGGAAGGGACAGCTTATGTTGATTATTTTGTCGACAGCGAAAGTGGAAACATCTCAGGACCTGAGATTGGACAGATACAAACGGCAGGATTGACTGAGACACAACTTGAAGACGAGCTAAGAGATGCACTTTCACCGGGTATTCTGAAAAATCCGACTGTAACAGTTGCACTTCAAAATTCCGTGAGCCAGGTTTTTACAATAATTGGCGATGGCGTGACTAATCCAGGAAGATATGGCGTTCCCCGTTATGATTTCCGTCTCCTCGATGCACTCGCAGTTGCAGGATCTGCAAGACAGTTTAATGTCAGTTATATATATGTGACCAGGCGACTGACAGGACAGGAACAGCCTGCGGATGAACTCAATGCGGAAAGGACTATGAGCCTAAAACCTGTCGAAGCAAGCCAAGAGATGCAAAGCGACAAAGAAAGCAATGATGTTCCACAGGATGATGATAACGAAGAAATGCTTGAGTTGATTCAGCCGGTATTCAGCGCTGCAGGGGCAACCGGGCTTGTTATAGCTTTGGCAGAAATAGCAACCGAAGAACAACTCGAAGCACTGGCGATTCCGGAGACAATAGGTGCTTTTGACCAGACCGACAATATTAATATTGCAGATGGCGGTATCCTCCCGGAAACACAGCAACAGCAGGGCAGAGTTGAATGGGTTTTTCGAGACGGCAAATGGGTTCCGGTTCGAGTAGAAGATAGTGGATTTGAAGAGGCTCAACAGCAGGTTGATTTAAAACCCCGATTCGAGCCCGAACCTCAGCGACAAGAGAAGGCTAAACCAGTTAAACCTGAAATGAAACCACTTCCGGAAAATTACGGCTGGGATGATATACAATCAGCTGGTATTGGCACGAGGGTGATACGCATAGCAAAAGACAAGCTTTACGGAGGCGACCCGCGTTATAATATTATAATAAAACCGCAGGATACAATTACTGTTCAGCTTGATATTATCGGTGAGTTTTATGTTCTTGGAAACGTGAATAATCAGGGTATAATCCCCCTGACCGGCAGACCTATGACGCTGAAAATGGCGATAGCGGCAGCAGGCGGTCTTGGGCCTCTTGCCTGGCCGAAAAAATGTGAAGTTGTTCGCAGGATAGGAGAAAAGAAAGAAGAGATAGTGATGGTTGACCTTGAAAAAATTGCCAGCGGCACACAGCCGGATTTCTTTATAAAGCCTAATGATATTATAAATGTTGGGACACACGGAATATCGAGATTTATGGCGATTGTTCGTAATGCGTTCAGAGCGTCATACGGTTTTGGATTTATCTACGACCGTAATTTTGGCGCCCTGCAGTTTAGAGAACTTGTAGAAGAATCATTAAATACAAAGGATGTATTCAATTTCACATTGCCTTAGGAAGTTTCAATGCAGGATGTTGACCAGTCTCGCGTAAAGACGCAAAACTTATCGGAGCAAGATTTAAACTGGACCGATCTTGGCGTACATACCTATATCAAGGCTGCACTACTTGCTGCAGCGGTTTATTACGTTTTTTCTGCCGAGATTTATTCAATCATCTTTCGATGGGTAACTGACAGCAGTTGGTCGCATGGTTTTATAATACCTTTTTTCAGCTTGTATTTTCTTTGTCAGAAAAAAGAGGAGATACTGTCGCTTAAACCCAAGCCCAATTATTTTGGCCTTATATTTCTTATTTGTAGCCTTGCGTTTTATCTGCTGGTTGTATTTGTTTACAGGTTCGGATATCTCAAATCACTTGTGATCATACCGACAATCGGCTCAATTATATTGTTTATTGGCGGCTGGCGGCTGGTAAGATATACATGGCTGCCAATAGGTTATCTCGTTTTTGCAATACCGTTGCCGGCCAGGATTTATGGGGAGGTTACAATACCGATGCGAGAACTCGCCGCTGCAGTATCGGCACAGCTTTTGAGTTTTGTAAGCGGGCTTGAAGCGAATGTAAACGGCGTGGTTATAGATGTGGTTTACAAGGGTGTAAGACTTGAACCGGGGCTGGATGTTGCCGAGGCCTGCAGCGGCATGAGGTTGCTTATGGCATTTCTTGCACTTGGCGTAGCAATGGCGTATCTGCATTATCGTCCAATGTGGCAGAGGCTGGTTCTGCTGGCGAGCACGGTGCCGATAGCAATCCTTTGTAATGTGGTAAGAGTAACTATAACAGGTTTCATTTACATCCTGGGAGACCCGATATATGCCCAGGGTATTTATCATGATATGCTTGGGCTTTTAATGCTGCCTTTAGCGTTTGGGTTGTATGGTTTGTTAGCCTGGTTTATGTCAAATCTAATAATTGATGAAAGTCAACTGCAGCAAAAGGAAATTGTCATTCGCAGAAAGGGTTCGCAGGAACAATGAAACTTTTCATCAAAAATTATATTCAGCCACCCTTTCTTTTAAGTATAGCGTGTCTTTTGTTTGCTGCCGGGACGATTAATTATTTAAAGGCCCGACAGGGTCTTACTCTGATTAAAAAAGCATTGCCTTTGAAGATACCATTTGACCAGCTTGATGAAAAACTTCTTGCCCCTTACCATGTTGTTAAAAAATTGAAAATCGAAAATCAGGACGTGCTTGAATCGTTGGGCGCTCAGGATTATCTGCAGTGGACTTTGGAGGATTCAACGGTTGATATTTTAAATCCTGTTAGAAATTGTTCTGTGTTTATAACATATTATACCGGTAATCCCGATCAGGTGCCGCATGTACCTGAGGCATGTTATACAGGCGGAGGAAATGAAGTTAAGGATAAATTTTCGGTAATGCTTGATATTGGTGATACGAATGTACCGGGAATCTCACGAGGAGGAAAAGTTCCCGCTACAGGCCTGGTTTTCGCGCAGAAATCTGCGGAAATATGGCAGGCGGCAGAACAATTTCCAATTATTTATTTCTTTAAAGTCAACGGTATGTATAAGGGTAATCGCACCGCGGCCAGAATTGCCTTAGGCGATCTGACGAGTGAATATTCATATTTTTCAAAAACCGAATTGAAGTTTTTTGATTCCAGAGGGATATATCCCGACAGGCAGCAGTCGATTGAAGCTGCCGAGAAATTACTGAAGGTTTTACTACCTGTTCTTGAGGAAAATCACTGGCCCGACTGGAAGTAGTTTAATTAATGACAAAGTTGTTTTTATAAAAGGATAGTAAAAAATGGCTAAGAGATTAAATAAAAAAGTTGCAATTATAAGTTCGCTGATTCTTGCTGTGCTGATAGTGACGGCAATAGTGATAATCCTTAATTTAAGCAAAGACCCGCATAAGTATATAGTTGATGCCCAAGCGGCACTTGCGCTTGCGGAGCCCGATTACGAAACAGCGAAAAGGGCTTATGGGCAGGCGTTTGGTTATACTAAGGATGTAGATTTGAAAATTGACATTCTATTCAAGTTGGCGCAGATATACCAGGATATGAAGGAATGGCCCAAAGTCGTAGGCTGCTGGAACAAGATAGTAAATTACGATACGAAAAACAAAAAAGCTCGCCTTGCTTTGCTTGATTACAGTTATCAATTTGCTATGGCCGGAAACTGGAAGGCATGGGAGGATGTTGAGTCGAATGCCTCCGAATTGATTGAAAAGGAACTTGATACAAGTCTAAAAATGTACCGTATAAAAGGTCAAGCTCTTGCCGAACTGGTTAGACGTGGACAGAAGACAGATGAGGAGGCTGCCATCAAAGAAGCGATTGAAATTTTTCAAAAGGTAAATCGGGCTGAACCGAATAACGTTGATGTATATCAGTATCTGGTAGATGCAATAGTACAGCAAGGTGAAATTATTGCTGCCAAAGGTGTTCTGGGCGCAGTAGAAAATGCCCAACAGGAATCAGCAAAAATACTCCTTAAAGGAATTGAAAATCTTCCCGATGAGCCTAAAGCACATATAAATTTTTATGACACCAAACTTGTTGAAGCAAGGGAAAATCCAGACAAATACAAGGAACTGGAATCTGACCTTATTGGTCTAACAGCGAAGTTCAGCAACAGTCCTCTTCCTCTTTTTGCACTGGTGCGCTTGTATCAGACAAGTCCAAAAGATAGCGACAAGGCAATTGCAGTTGCTGAAAAGGCAAGAGAACTTGACAGGCAGAATGTGTCTTATGCAATAACTGCAGCTAATCTTTATTACAGGAGATATTCAATACATAGAAATGAAGACGATTTTCACAAAACGATTGATATTGCCAAAGAAGCTTTAAGTTTTCCTGACAGCCTTGATATAACTGGGCCGAGAGCCAGGATAAATTTTATAAACAGGTATGCGCTGCATAGTTTTCTGGCCAATTGTTTTGTCGGGAAAGCTACCGAAACTCCGGCCGATCACCCTGAGAAATCAAAATGGTTAGAAAGTGCCGAAAAGGAGATATATGAGATAGACCAGCTTCTGGGCAGTGCGGATGATGCCCATGCGATTATGTGGCGTGGAAGACTGCTGCTTGCCCAGGGCAAGACGAACGAAGCGATTGTTCAAATGAATACTGCTTACGAGATGCTTACCGCTTCAGGCCAAAAACAAGGAGATATTTATCTTGGCGAGTTGTCTTACGAACTTGCCAAGGTCTTACGTAATTCGGCTGAAACAGGAGCTGTTATTCAATTTTATTCAACTGCTATAGAAAACGGGCTCCATTACTCAAAACCGGAAGTGCTTCTCGACTTTGCTTTGGCCCTGATGCGTGTGAAGAACTGGTCGCATATACTTAAGGCGATAGATTTTTTTGAAACCAACTTGACGGAGAACGAAAAGAGTACCATTATTCGTATAGGTGCATATATTGGCACAAATATGTTCGAGCAGGCACAGGAATTACTTGATGATTTTCCGCCAGAAGACCCCAATAGGTTAAACCTGGAAATAACGATATTGAACAATAAACTGGCTCGAATGGGCTGGGAACTTATGCAGGACGCAAACGGACAAGAACAGCAGTTGCAGAGTCGCGAAAACTATGAACATCTGAAAGCTGAACAAAATGCTATGGAAAAAAGGCGCGACAATTTAATGGACAAACTTGCATTACTTGGGGCGGCAAAGCTCACAGACAAGCAAGTTATAAGCCTTTGCAAAAAATATATTTCTGAAGAACAAAGCGATAAAGCCCAAAAACTTATTGGAGATTTCCTCCAGGAGTATCCTAACAATGTAGATGTAAGACTTTATCAGCTTGTCCTTGCTGAGCCGGCTCCTGCAAATGTACCACCTGAACGGCTGGAACAGTTGTCGGTTAGCGCTATCGAATTGCTGGATGACCCTGTCATGAAAGCATCCTTACTTGGGAAATTTTATCAGGAGAAGGAACAAACCGACAAAGCAGTTAAATATTTCCAACAAGTTTTGCAAATTGAGCCTGAGAATAATTCGGCAATTGCCAGCCTTTTTGATATTGCTATAAGCAATCAGGATTTCAAGCAGGCTGAAAAACTGGTAGAAATCGCACGGCAAAATAATAGCGATCTTTGCGAGGGAGAATTTTTCAAGGCTCAACTTGCTTTTGTCAGAAAAGAATATCAAAGGGCCATCGAAAGAATCAGCAACTGCCTTGAGAAAAGACCTATATTCTCCCATGCATATCTGTTAAGAAGCCAGGTAAATACAGTACTCGAAAAAGAGTCTGACGCTATAGACGATATAAAAAAGGCATATAGTTTGAACCCTCTGAACAGTGCGATTGCCAGAAATCGTGCGTTTTTGCTTTATAGCCGCAACCAAAAACTCGGCGCAAGTGCATCAGCAGATCAGCGTATGGAGGCAAGGAGTGCGATTGAAGATGCGATCCGGACCAATCCGAAGGATTTTAAAATAAAAAGTTTTTATGCCGAATATATAGGCGATACAGATCCACAAAGGGCAATTGCAATATGTCAGCAAATACAAAAAATCCTGCCGAGTGTTGAAAATTCTCTCATTCTCGGCAAGTTGGCTTTGAGAGTAGCAGAACAAACCAAAATAGAGACACGGAAGAATGCATATATTTCTATGGCAGAGGATGCGTACAAAAAGGCTTATGAGTTTGCGCCGGAAGATGTGCGGGTTTTAACAGCATATAGTGAATTTCTTGGAACTACTGGCAAGGCTGATGAGGCAGAAAAAATTCTTGCCAGCCAGGATGATGTTTTATGGCGATTTTATCTTCGCAACGGGAAAATTGATGATGCCCAACAAATACTTGAAAAATTGTACGAGTCAAATCCTCAAGATGTGAATATAATTAAGAGCTTGCTTATGGTGTTCCGCAACAAAAAGGACCAGGCTGGAATGCTTAAATACACCGAGGAACTTATAGAAAAGGACAACTCCATCGACAATCAGATCATTCAAATCGAATCTTATCTGGAAATAGGTCTGACTGATAATGCTCAGGTTAAGCTCGATAGTTTGCGTGAAAGATATCCTGATGAACCCAGAGCAATGTTTCTGAAGACATGGCTTCTTGCCAGACAAGGCAAACTCGAAGAGTCGCTTAAACTTGCAAACAGGACTCTTGAACTTGATAAAGGTAACCCGCGTGCATGGCGGCTGCGTGGACAGATAAATCTTGGAATGAATAATTTGAATGGGGCAATCGACGATTTGCAGAAAAGTAAAATCCTTCAGGATGATCCGGAGGTGCGAATCGACCTTGCCAAGGCATACATCCGAAGCGGCAAAGAAGAACAGGCTATAGTGGAACTGAAAATAGCTGTTGATGAACAGGGTTCATTTGTCGGCAGAAATATGCTTGAAGAGGTTTATTATGTAACAGGTAAGAAGGAACGTCTTGAGGAATTTTATGCCGATGTAATCCAAAAGTTTCCGAATGATGTTTACTGGTACAATCGAGCCGGGCAGTTTGCTCTAAATAGTGGAAAATTTGGCGAAGCCTATAAATTTTTCGATACCGCTCTTCAGAACAGTCTGAAAATCAACAGTGAATCACCAGATGGCGAGGCATTTGATGGAAAAATGATAGCGCTTCTCAATGGGGGGAAATATGACCAACTTTTGACAGAAGCGACAAAATATATTGATAGTTCTTTTGCTTCTATCGCTTATGCAAGAATGGCAGCCGTAAAAGCAAAGCTTGGGGATAAAGATAGTGCTGTACAGTATTATCGCAGATCGCTCGAAAAAGTGGGCACAAATGAAAATTACATTATTGAGATACTTAAAAATATGGCTCAAGTAGTTGGTTTTGACGAGACAATAAAATGGTGCAATGAAAAACTGCAGAGCCGGCCCGATTCGCTTGCGGTGAATCTTGCAATGTTTAACCTGTGCAAAATTACTGGAGAATATAACAAAGCGATTAAATACATTGACAATTGCATCAGGATTTCGGTGGATGATGAAAAATTGAATTTGAACTACCGGTTCAACAAGGCAACTACGCTGCAGACGGTATTTGATAATACTGCTGATAAAATATACTTGGAAGAAGCTGTTAAGGAGTATGAAAGTCTACTTAAAAAACAGCCGACGAATACTACAATCCTTAACAACCTTGCTTATACGCTTGCAGCCACGAATACGGACCTTGGCAAAGCGCTTGAATACGCCGAAAAGGCCTATAAAGCTCTGCCTAATAATTCAAGCGTGCTTGATACTTATGGTTATGTTCTTTTGAAAAACGGCAAAGCTGAGCAGGCGGACGAATTTCTGCAAAGGGCATTACAACAGTACGAACAAAGCCGGATAAATGCTCCTATAGAAACATATGAGCATATAGGTATGGTAAAGGAAAAACTTGGGCAGAACAATGAAGCTTTGCAGGCCTATAGACGGGCGATTGAATTTGCAGGTAGAGATGCCCCACAGGAGGTCAAAAACAGGGTATCGGCTGCGATAGAAAGACTTTCTTCGCAATAGTTGAAATGTTCTGTTATAGGACCTGTGATTTGAGCGGGTGAAAAAAATGATGAATAATAATCGGCCAGCATCGACGAGATATAGTCAGACACCACGGCAAATTTTGCCGGCAGGTGCCGGTGGCACAGCCGCTTCAGCAATTAATATTACACCGAAAGAAATACTCGATATTCTCAGGCGGCATCTGTTTTTGATAATTAGCTTGACTATGCTTGGTGCTGCCGGAGGCATTGGTTTATGGTTTGCTTTGCGAATAATTGCACCGAAATACACGGCAAGAACTTATATAGAAGTTTTGCATCCGGGGCAGACTGACCCCACGGTAATTGGTACTCCTCTTGCAAATAAAGATATAGCGTATGAGTTCAGATTTTCCAAAGCAGCTTTGATAAAGCAACAGAGTATGCTGCAGGAGTTGATTCGACGAGAGACTATACGGGAGACCAAATGGTTTAAAAAATTCGATAACGATATGGTGGAAACTATCAAATATCTCGAAGACCATTTAATAGCGACAGCGGACAGAAACAGCAGTTACATTATAATCAGGATGACTTGTGGCGATCCAAAAGAAGCAGCTCTTATTGTTAACCAGATGGTAGATTTATTTGTGAGATCCCAGCAGACAACTGCCGAAGCCGGTATTGGCCAGAAACTTAGCGAACTCAATCAGCAGGAAAACGAGTTCCGCAACAAACTCCAAAATCTTACAAGCTCGCTTGGCGATATAAGACGTTCAACAGGCCTGACTCAGCTTGAGGGAGGAGACACTAGTTTCCGACATACTATAACACAAAAGTTAGGCAGTCTTGAGATTGAAAAGATGAAACTTGAGGCTGATATTGAGCAGGTCCGCACAAGCGTTGCAAATTATGAAGAAAGAGAAATTACTGATGATATAGTACAACGTAGTACAGAAAACGATTCGGTTGTTATGGGACTTGTTCAGAGAATTGCAATGCTCGAAACAGAACTCGCAAGAAAAATGACCAATCTTGGTGAAAATCACAGGGAAGTACAGCAATTGCGAGAACTTATTCGCCAGACAATAGTAGAAAAAGAGACTCGCAGTAATTTGAAGGCTCAACAAATTCGAGATTCAGATATTACGAGCATTAAAGATCAGTATGCAATGGTGACTAATCGGCTTGCAAAACTTGAGGAAATGAGGGCTCAAACGGAAAACGAGCAAAGAGAACTTGACAACACAAAAGCTACTTACGACCAGCTTGTAAGTGACAGGGAAGAGACAAGGAATAAATTATTTAGTATTCAGGAGCAAATAAGCAAATATAATCTTATAAAGCAGGATGCAGAAACTGGAAAGGTCAAATCAGTCGGTCTTGCTCCTGAGCCTTTGGAGAGGAGTTGGCCAAAGTTGTTGCTATTTGCGCCAGGTGGCACTTTTCTTGGTGGTTTGCTTGGTGTAGGTTTGGCTTTCTTGATTGAACTTTTGAACGATCTATTAAGAACACCAAGCGATGTTATAAAATTTATCCACGTGCCTCTGCTTGGTATGATTACGCACAAGAATCTTGATGATAGTACAAGAAAGGCCGACATGTGGAAAGTCGTAAGACAATCGCCATTTTCAATGGTGAGCGAATGCTACAGAAAGTTCAGAACAAATCTCACGCTTTCTGCTGATTCCGACACCCAGAAAGTGATTTTTATCACGAGCGGCAACGCAGGAGAAGGCAGAACAACAGTAGCTGTAAATACCGCAACGACTTTTGCGGCAGAGAACAAAAAAGTG
>CAYTQR010000016.1:21003-22427 GCA_964440045.1 uncultured Planctomycetaceae bacterium
ATCCAAATCCAAACGGTCATCTTGATGGAATGAAAGGGGATGATAAAGGACTGAGCAGTTACCTTACCGGTAATTATAGTATTGAGGAGGTTATAAGGCCGACCGGAATTGAAGGTACGGATGTGATTGATAGCGGCATACTTCCCGAGAATCCGGCAGAGCTTCTGGGAGGCCAGACAATGGCGGAGCTTATCAAATATGCAAAAGAGCATTATGACCGTGTGATAATTGACGGTCCGCCGATACTTGTTAGCGATGCAAAAGCTCTTGCATCACAGGCCGACGGTACAATACTGGTTTTTAATGCAGCTATTACCAGACGTGGTACTGCAAAAAGAATTGTACGGGAATTAAGACAGATAAATACAAATATTCTCGGTGCCGTACTGATTGGCGTAAGAGTACTAAAAGGCGGATATTTCCGCGAATTGTTTGATTCCTATAAGGATTACCAGAGCTCCCATAAGGAGCAGCAAACCGCACAGGTTTCTTAAGTAAAACCACAGTCTTTTAAGCAATTTAGTTCTATTGCATCAACTTCATATCTTTTATAAAAATGGTTGTTTTATACCAGCTAAAGGTGTAAAATCGCTATTTTCCGGGGCGTAGCGCAGTTTGGCTAGCGCGTTGGACTGGGGGTCCAAAGGTCGCAGGTTCAAGTCCTGTCGCCCCGATTTTTTTTAAATGAGGCCTGATTTCTCACCTGAAAATGCAGTTTCTTTGCGGTTTGTGACAGGCTTGCTTTTGTTGAAAAAGTGAATAAAATGGATGCTTATTTTGGGCTTGCCATTAGCCCAGAAAGGATATTGGTCATTATGAGCCTTGAAATGTTTTTTAATCCTGGTTCGGTTGCAGTTGTTGGTGCATCGCAAACGGCGGGTAAGGTTGGGTACGAGGTTTTGACCAATATGATTGCTGCAGGTTTCAAAGGCAAGATATTCCCGGTTAACAATAAGGCTACAACAATTGAAGGCCTCAAATGCTATCCAAATCTTGAAGCTATTGGTCAAATCCCCGACTTAGTGATAATTATTATTCCCGCCAAGGCAGTGTCTTCGATAATGCAGCAATGTGCAAAAATAGGAGCCAAATCCGTTATCATTATCACTGCTGGTTTTAAAGAAGTCGGCCAAGAAGGCCGAATGCTTGAACAGCAGGTTATTCAAATTGCGAAACAATCCGGAATCAGGGTCATCGGGCCAAACTGTTTGGGAGTAATAGCTCCGGTAAATAATCTTAACGCCAGTTTTGGCGGAGATTTGCCCAAAAAAGGAGTGATAGGCTATTTATCACAATCAGGAGCATTACTGGCGGCTATTCTTGATACTGCCAATGCAAACAGTATTGGCTTCAGTAAGCTTGTCAGCATAGGCAATAAGGCAGATGTTGATGAATTAGACTTGATAGAAGCTTTCGGCCAGGAC
>CAYTQR010000017.1:0-14186 GCA_964440045.1 uncultured Planctomycetaceae bacterium
CCGTTGGCGCTAAAATGGCGAAATGGACAAACTTCTTAATCAAATAATTGCCGGCGATTGTATAGAGATACTAAATAAGGCCGAAAAGCCGTTTGCAGATTTAATTTTTGCCGACCCGCCTTTCAATATCGGCTACAAATACGACAAATATAAAGACAACCAAAAAAAACAACATTATATCGAC
The DNA here is from genome assembly GCA_964440045.1 of uncultured Planctomycetaceae bacterium. Classification (GTDB taxonomy): domain Bacteria; phylum Planctomycetota; class Phycisphaerae; order Sedimentisphaerales; family UBA12454; genus JAFGGI01. The sequence goes on from CAYTQR010000017.1 coordinate 185, forward strand.
TGGACGAGACAATGGATGAGTGCCTGCTGCAAAGTTCTCAAACCTGCCGGGTCGTTCTATATTGCCATCGGTGACGATTACGCAGCATACGTTAAAATGATAGCCGAAGATGAACTTGGACTTTTCTGTAGAAACTGGATCATCTGGCACTACACCTTCGGCCAGCAGACCAAAAACAAATTCGCCCGCTCTCATACGCATATCCTTTATTTCGTAAAAGACAAAAAAGAGTTTACATTCAACGATTTTGCCGTCAGGACCCCTTCCGACAGGCAACTTATCTATAAAGACAAAAGGGCTAATTTGGCAGGTAAGATGCCTGATGATGTCTGGGACAGTTTTTCAAGGGTCTGCGGCACATTCAAGGAAAGACAGCCCTGGCATCCGTGTCAGATGCCCGAGCTTCTGCTTGCCAGAATCATCGCGGCAAGCTCAAACGCAGGCGACTGTGTGCTGGACCCTTTTATAGGTTCGGGCACAACGGCTGTTGTCGCGGTCAAGTACGGTAGAGACTATTGCGGAATTGATATATCACAAGATTACGTAGAAAATACTATCGGAAGAATCGAACAGATAAAAAAACAAATCAGGAATTCCGGCACCGGCTATTTCAATACAATAGAGCTTGAAGAAATAAAAAGGCTCTTTGTAGAAACCGGCTTGAGTATTGTTCGGCTTGTTGAAGATGATAAACTGCTGAAAATTTTTACACGTTTGTTCACAGCGCGTATGAATAACAGTAGAAAATACGATACCGAACAGATAGCATTGGTGGTAAAGGATTTTATTGGTTGGGACAAAAGAAGCTGAAAAATTTATTTCTTATTGCCAGTTTCCTGACAAGTGCGATTCTGCTGACGGCAATTCAGTCGCCGTTTAACTTAGGCTATCTTGCCTGGTTTGCGCTTGTGCCGTTTGTAATCGTGTCTCTTTTGAGTGAAAAAATCTGGCCGATTCTTTTAGCTGCGTATGTCATTTCGTTTTTCTATTGGCTCGGCAATCTTTACTGGCTTATGTTGACGACGGTGCCCGGCTGGATTGTATTTTGTCTCTATATGGCACTTTATTGGCCGATACTTGCGGTATCTCTGCGGCATTGTTTGCGGATGAAGATTCCATTATGGATTTCGCTGCCGGTGCTTATCGTATGTGCAGAGTCTCTGCAGGGCTGGATTTTTAATGGTTTCGACTGGCGCTATCTTGGCCACAGCCAATACGAAAATATTGCAATTATCCAGATTGCCGATATATTCGGCGCAGGAGGGGTAACTTTTCTTGTAGCGATGGTCAACGGTCTGATTGCCGAGGCCATTATCGATTTGAAGAAAGAGCAGTTTTTAATCCCAATCAATAATATCGGCGTTTTTCTAACTGCCATTGCGGTCAGTTCAGCGATTTTCTACGGCCAATTCAGAATCAGTCAGACGGCAGATTTTGTTGAGGCCGGCCCGAGAATCGGTGTGGTGCAGTCAAATGTTCCAGTCAAAGCCGGCCAGGAAACAGACCCTTTCGAGAACACATTTATTGATATGCTTGCAGACAGCAGAGATTGTTTATTAAGTGTCAGACCCCACATAATTATCTGGCCGGAGACTATGGTCGAAGCTGTGCTGGACGACAGCTATCTGAAACTTGTGGCAGAAAACGACATAGCAAAGATATTTCACAATGCCCTTGTGCGTCATTCAAATCAGGGCGTCTATCTCCTTATTGGGGCCTTCGCAGGTGATGCGGTACTGCAGGACGACAGGATTAAGCTTGCCACAAGTTACAACTCCGCTTTTTTATATGAGCCGAACAACATCGGCCCACGTCAGATTTACAACAAGATGCATCTTGTGCCGTTTGGTGAATATATTCCTCTTATAGATATATTGCCGTTTTTGAGTAGATTTTTTATAATGCTGACACCTTATGATTACGATTACGCAGTGGACGCAGGGGACAAATATACTGTTTTTGAAATGAACGCCGCTGACAGAACGTATAGATTCGGTGTGATGATTTGCTATGAGGATACCGTCCCCAAAATTGCTCGCAAACTAACGTTTGGTAGATATAAAAACAAACAAATCGATTGGCTCGTGAATATAAGTAATGATGGCTGGTTTGTAAGGCGCAGGAAAGGAAAAATCATGGCAACGACTGAACTTGCTCAGCATATGGCGATAAGCGTCTTTCGGGCGGTGGAAAATCGCGTCCCAATTTTTCGCAGCGTAAATACCGGCATAAGCTGCTATATTGATTCACTTGGCCGAATACATAATGATTATATTGCCGGCACAGTTGCAAAAAAAGCTGCCGAAAGGGTAGGGCAAAAGGGCTGGTTTACCAACCAGGTCTTTATTGATAAAAGGGTTACATTTTTCAGCAGGGCAGGCCAAAAGCTGGAAGTTGCTTGTGCGGTATGTTTGATTTTTGTCGCTTTTATGTCGATATATAAATGTAGTAATGAGTAATTAATTTTGGTGGATATTGGTTTATGAATGTAAACAACAGGTTTAGAATTTTTTGTATCTTTTTTATTGCATTTTTTTTGACGGCGACAGATTTCTGTAAGGGTTCAGAGATTGCAAAGGGCCTTGTCGCAGAGGCTCAGAAAGCTGTTTCATTGGGCCTGAAAAGCCCGGACAGCAGGATTAGGGCAAATGCCGTCGAGGTAGTCTCGACAGGGCGAAAAACGGTCTTTTTGCCTAAAATGGTCAAACTATTGAATGATCCTGTGATGCTGGTTAGATTCGCAGCTGCCGTTGCACTTGGCGATACTCAGTATGAAAAGGCCGAAAAGCAGCTTCAAGAGCTTTTGGACGACCCAGATTTAAATGTAAAGATAGCAGCAGCTTATGCTCTTTGCAAAATGGGCCAAATGCAGCATTTATCAATTATTGAAAAGGCCGCCGAGGTTGAGGACCAGACTGTCGCAGCCAATGCTGCCTGGCTGCTGGGAAAACTCAAAAGCAAAAAATCACTGGCTCTTCTTCATCGTCTAAAAGACAACAAGGATTCGAGCGATGTGATAGCTTTTAACGCCACCGAGGCAATAGCGAGAATAGGTGATGAAAAAATATATCAAAAGATATGGACAATGCTCATAAGTATTTATGCAGACGATAGATATATGGGCATTCGTGCCATGGGAGCTCTCGGCGGAGTTAAAGGTGATAGCGCTCTTTTGACCATGCTTGACGATGAAGTAACCGAGGTCAGACTTGCCGCAGCCGAGCAGCTTGGCGCACTGGGCGATGCGAGCGGACAGTTCGTTGTCCTTGAATATCTGACCGGTTCGCAGCGGCAGGAAAAAATTATTGCAGAAAGATGCAACGTCCTTGCAGCACTGGCGATAGGACAGATTGGCACGGAAAATCTCGTAGAATATCTGCCTAAACTGCTCAAAAACGACTCTCCAGCGGTACGGCTGGCAGCGGCCAAGAGCGTTTTTATCCTTGCCGGTGGCAGATAAACTCGTACGGTAAAATACCAAAAATAACTTGACCTTACTGCCCTGTAAGCTTAGAATCCGTGTCGTATGTAAATGCTGATATTGTATTCAGTCTTAAATTGAGCGTTGTATGGCTTAACTCTTTTAACTATCAGGAGCGAAAGGAGCCTGTTTTGAGTACACTTACAAAGATTTTAATAGTTCTATTGTCATTATTCTCTATTTTTCTATGTGGTACAGTTGTAACTTATGTCGGTACAGCTAAAAACTACAAAAGCGCTTACGAGAATCTAAGCACTGAGCTGACCGCTTTGAAGAAGAAGACCACAAATTACGAGCAGCAGCTCGAAGAGAAAAAACGCCAGATGGATGAACTTGCCGGCAAGCTGGATAGCGAGATAGCAAAGCTGAAAGCCGAAAAAAGTCAAATCGAGCAGGAGTTGAAAAACGCGGATCGCTCCAAGGCTGCCCTTGAAGAAAAGGTGCAGTCTCTTGCAGCAGCGGCGCTGGGATTTGAAGAAACAGTCGGCGGTATGGAAGAATCCCTGAAAACAACAAGGCAGGAGCTTGACAAGGCAAGGGCTGAAGGAATTAAACTTGCCAAGAATCTCAATGAGATAACGGCAAGTCTTGAAGAGAAAATAGCACAGCTTAATTCTGTTGATGCGGAAAAGAGAAGATTGCTTGAACAGCAGGCGTCCGGCGAACCAGGTGCAGCAGTTTCCTATGAGCCGATAACACCTTTGCCTGATGATTCAGCAACGAGAATTATTGAAACGCCGGTAACTACGGCACTGCAGGGAATGGTTACCGCAGTTGACGGCTCTCTTGTGACGCTTTCAATAGGCGATGCTGACGGTGTTGTAAAGGGAATGATATTTCATGTAATTCGAAATGATAGCTTTATGTGTGATATAAGGATAACTGAAGTAGATACAGAGGCATCAGCAGGCACTACTCAGCTTATTCAGGCCCAGCCGAGAGTTGGTGACATTGCCTCTACAACATGGTAAAATCCAAAATCAGCCATTATAATAATCGGGAAATGAGATGAATGATGTACAAACAACTGGCAAAGTAAAGGCCTTAAGCAATATATATACGTCTCTATTAGCTCTGGCCTGCGGCGTTACTGCCGCGGCTGCTGGTATTGTTGCTTATAAATGCTGGTTCGATTACGAAACATTTTTCAAGATTGTAGAAGTATTGCGTTAATCGATTAAGGAAACAGGACTGAAGAAAATCGGAATTTACTGAGGTTGCTGTATTTTTTGAAAGGATTGAGTGTGTTTCTGGATGCGATATGGGGCTGGTTTAGTATGGACATGGGCATCGATCTGGGAACATGTAATACGCTTGTTTGTGTCCGCAATGAAGGCATAGTGCTTAATGAGCCGAGCGTTGTTGCGGTTCGCAAGGGGACAAATATAGTTCTCAACAACGGCGAGGCAGTGGGGCTTGTAGCAAGAGAGATGATGGGAAAAACTCCGGGAAGCATATCAGCAATTCGTCCGCTCAAAGACGGTGTGATAAGCGATTTTGAAATTACCGAAGCGATGCTGAGTTATTTTATACGCAAAGTTCACGGTCGAGGCGGATTTGTCAAACCTCGCGTAGTTATCGCAGTTCCCAGCGGCATAACCGCAGTAGAAAGACGCGCGGTTGTTGACAGCGCCGAAAGAGCAGGGGCAAGAAAGGTTTATCTTGTTGACGAACCGATGGCTGCCGGTATTGGAGCAGGCCTTCCGATTACCGAGCCGACCGCGTCGATGATAGTCGATATCGGCGGCGGTACCACCGAAGTGGCTATAATGAGCCTTGCCGATATAAGCACCTGCGAGTCCATCCGCATCGGCGGCGACGATATGGACGAAGCGATAATCAATCATCTCAAGCGTACATACAATCTCCTTATAGGCGAACCGCGGGCCGAAAAGGTTAAGATTCAGCTTGGTTCCGCTTCCCCGCTTGAGCAGGAACTCACAATGGAGATAGCCGGCAGGGATACTATATCAGGACTGCCGAGGAAGATTGTTATTACCAGCGAAGAAATCCGCGAAGCCCTGAAAGAACCTATCAGCAGTATTATCGAGGCGGTTACAAAAACGCTTGAAAGGGCTGAGCCCGAACTTGCAGCGGACCTTATAGACAATGGAATGTACCTTTGCGGAGGCGGCGCACTGCTTCGTGGAATGGATACGGTTTTTTCAAATGCGACGGGCCTGAATGCGAAAATAGTCGAAGAACCTTTAACGTGTGTCGCAAGAGGGACGAGTGTATATCTTGAGAACCTCGAATTGTGGAAAGACACAATGGACCATAACGGTTTCGGATGGGAATAGGGACTCAAATCTGCTGATTTGAGAATTTAAAATTAAAAGTTTAAGATTAAAAATTCTGGTATCCGCCTGTGGCGGATGGTTATTCTCATAGGCTGATGGCACAGGCGAAATTCAAACCGTCAAAGCTTACACTTTTTATTAGTCTTCTTTTATCAGGTTTTATTTTTCTGCTTATTCCGCAGAATATAACCAGCAAAGTTAATTTTGCCTTCATTGATATTTTCGGATTCTTTTTGAATATCGGCACTTCGGCCGCTTATTATCAAAGTCCTGAAAACAACTCACCTTTCTTTGTGCCCAGAGGCGAGCATAATAAACTCCGGGTTGCTTACAGGAATCTTCAGGCGGAGTTTTATGAGCAGAAAAAACAAATCGAAGAGCTCGGCAGGGTTAGAATGACCGAGCCGGACCCGGCCACAGGACTTGTGCTGGCAAAGATTGTCAATCGCAGGAAAAATGAATTCATTATAAATCGCGGCAGCGCAGACGGTCTGAAGAAAGGACAATACGTACTCGGTGATAACGCTGTTATCGGCTGTATAGAACAGGTCTCAGCGGATATATCAAGTGTGAAACTGATTAGCAGCCCGGCGTGCAAACTGCATGTCAGGATATCGGCGCCGGATATCAACGCTTATTTTAACGGTACGATACAAGGCGACGATAAAGACGCAGCAAAAATTATGAATGTGCCGAAGAAGTATAAAATAAAGGCAGGCCATCTTGTTTATGCCGCTCCGAAAGCAGGATTTCTCCAGAGCCCTCGCATTATCGGTGAAATATCGCAATGCGTAACCGACCGAAGCAACCCGGTTGTGTGGGATATCAGCGTTGAGCCTGTTTATGAATTTGAGAATATAACAAATGTAGCGGTAATTGTTATGAAAACCGAGCCGGGTTAATGTAATGAAATGGTGGAGATTTACATTTTTGGTGATATTCGTTGCGGTTCTGCAGACAAGTGCTGCGATGAACCTGCTGAGCCTGACGAATATGCGTATCAAGCCGGATATTCTTTTGATACTGCTTGTTTATTTTGCTATCAGTTGTGACAGTTTCGATGCGGTTATAACTTCATTCGCACTCGGTTTTGCAGCGGATATTACGGGAATGGTTCTGGGGCCGCATATTATCAGTTACGGGATTATCGGCACTCTGATAGCTTATATCAGAAAAGTAATACTTTTGAAAGATACCCGCCAGCAGGCGTTAACTATTTTCATAACAGGAATTGTAACCCAGATAATCGCTTTAATACTTACTCATCTAAAGGCCGCCGAGCTTGCAAGGGCAGGTGCATTTGAGGTTTTTGCAGTTGCGACCTATTCGGCAATTCTATGGTTCCTGATAAAATGGCTCGTCGGTGCAACGGGAAAATGGACGGGCGTCGGCATCCATCGGTTCGGGGCAAGAACAGACGGGCGATAGTGGAAAATGCACAACAGACGATTAAAGATATTTACGTTATTCTGCGTTCTTTTTGCAGCTATATGCATTGGCCGGCTTGCGTATATTCAGCTTAATCCGCATTCGGCCTGGCAGAGCCAGCTTGAAAGAATTCGTACAGGAACAAGCAAGGAACTTCCAGCGCTGAGGGGCAAAATCCTTGATAGAAATGGGAAAATTCTTGCCGGTGACGAAGCAAAATTCGCCCTGTGCATAGATTATCGATTGGCCCGGCTGACTGATGAAAGGTTCTGGAAGGTGCAGCTGCTGCAAAGCCTGAGCAGGTCGAATGTGGAAGATGCGAGCGAGAAAATCCATAAAAAGTTCACTGATGATTTTGATACATTAAATCAGATTATCCATAAATGTGCACAATTCAAGAATCTGACTTTTGAACAGGTTGAAGCACAAATAAATCAGCAGATAAATGAGCCGATATGGCAATTACGGCATTATCTTGCCTGGAAAAGAAAGTATCCTAATCAGGATTTTGTTACAGCAGTGCCTGACGCGAATGAAAGGCTTCTGCTTGCAGCGAAAATTGACGTAGCAGAAATGCATCAGAGCCAGGAGATATTTAAACTTGAAAACGACGATGAGGTTTTTACCGCTCAGCTCAAATTTCTGGATATGCCCGGCGTGAAGATACAGCCTCGGGCACAGAGGTATTATCCATATAAGAATTCTGCCGCTCAGCTTATCGGCTGGGTCCGACCGGCCAGACTCGAAGAAAATCCGGAATTTATAACCGACCAGCTTGAACGATATATGCACGGTGATGTGACGGGCTTTTGCGGAGTCGAATATGTATGCGAACCTTTCCTGCGAGGCAGGCGGGGCGAAATTCTGTACGACATCAACAGGCAGGTCGTCAGCGACACTGAAACAGTCTTCGGCAGCGATGTAAAACTGACCATTGATATTGACCTGCAGGGAAAAATAGAAAATCTTCTTAAAAATAAAAATCGTAATCCGAACTTTGGCAATCCCGCGGCAGTGGTGGTTATTAATGTAAATTCAACTAATATACTTGCTCTTGTGTCTTTGCCCGATTTTGATTTGAACAAGGCAAGATGGGAATATTCTGACCTTGCTGCTGATGCGAATACGCCGATTATTAATCGTGTTATCAACAAACATTATCCGCCCGGCTCGACCGCAAAACCTGTGATTCTCACGGCGGGCTTAATGGATAATCAGATTAGAGCAGATGATATAATTTCCTGTCCTTCACACCCGGCGCCAAAAGGCTGGCCGAACTGCTGGATGTATAAACGTTATGGTTACGGACATGACGAACAGTGGGCAAATGAAGGCGGGAACAAAGCGAGAAACGCATTAAGAGGAAGCTGTAATATTTACTTCTCCCATCTTGCGGCAATGATTGAGCCATGGAGTCTTCAAAAACATCTGTACGATTTCGGATTTGGCCAAAAAGCCTTTGATATAACAGATGCGAACATACTAACATCCTACAGCGGTTATCCTGTACGCAATTTCAGGCAGTCTGCGGGAATTATTTCAAGCGGCGTGACAATTTCGGATGATGTTCCTTTGGAGCAGAGGCCGCCGATTGACCCTGCTGAGAGGAGATTTTTCGGAATAGGCCAGGGCAATTTCCGCGCAACTGTTTTGCAGGTGGCAAATGCTTATGCGGTCCTTGCAAGGGATGGTGTTTATAAAAAAGCCAGGGTCATCACCTCACAGCCGACCGATAAGGGACACAAAGTCGGTTTAAACGCAGATGCTCTTTCGGTAATTTATGAAGGAATGCATGCTGTGGTTAGTGAGCAGGGCGGCACCGCACAAAGACAGTTTGCCGGCAGCGGCTTTGAAGAGAATGGTATAATGATATTCGGCAAAACAGGCTCGACCGAAGAACCTTATCACGCATGGTTTGCAGGTTTTGCAAAAGATGCCGGCTCAAAATCGATTGCCTTTGCAATACTGATTGAGGGCGGCCGGCACGGTTCGAGCGATGCCGCCCCGATTGCGCGAGATATAGTCAGCCTTTGCGTTGAAGCAGGGTATCTTGATCAGATTTCCAAATAGTTAAGTGTATTTTCCAGAATTTCGGCAGCGACCGGCGCTGCGACTGACCCGCCGGTATAACCTTTGCCGAGTTTTTTGTTTGGCCTTCTGATAGAGACCAGAACTACGACGGCAGGTTTTTGCGGCGGGGCGCCGCCGATAAATGACGCTACGTAATTTTCCTCATCATAACCGCCTGCAGTTCTATCCGCGATATTAGCGGTGCCGGTTTTGCCCCAGACCTGCCATTTATCCAGAGCGGCCCTTTTACCTGTGCCGTTTGTTACAACCTCTCTCATTGCCTTCCTAATCATCCAGCGTGCGGTGCTGCTGCTGACGACAAAACCGCCGGTCTGCATAGGTTCTGTTCTTTCGATTCTTTTGCCGGTATCAGAGACGAGGGCCTTTACAAGATGAGGATTCACTACTCTGCCGTCATTGGCAAGAATGCAGTAGGCACGAGCCATCTGAATTGCGGTTACTGAAACTTCATGGCCTAACGGCACTCTTGCAACGCTGTAGCCGGTCCATTTTTTGGGCTTGCGTATAAGGCCGTACTCTTCGCCGGGCAGGTTGATACCTGTTTTTTCGCCGAAGCCGAAAAGCCTTACGCCTTCATAAATTTTTTCAGCTCCCATTTTTTGTCCGATTTTTGCCATACCGATATTACTCGAATTAGCAATGATTTCGCTGATTTTAAGATCACCGAATCCGTGGCTGTATTCGCCTATTGAGCCGAAACCTTTGCCGCTGTAATGGCCATTCTCACAGAAAATCGTCTCATTTGGGTCGATTGAACCTGTCTCAATTGCCCAGGCAGCGACAATAGGCTTAAAAATACTGCCCGGCTCATAAGGGTCGCTCAATAAATGGTTGCCGAGGCTATTTGCATCTGCTCGGCTCAAATCGGCCGGGTCGAAGTCCGGCAGTGAAACCATCGAAAGAACCGCACCGCTGCAGGGATCGAGGACTGCTGCAACAGCGGACTCGGCCTGATAGGTTTGAAATTGTTTCAAAAGGGCTGAATGGGTAAATTCCTGTATCGTTGCATCGAGCGTCAAAATTATATCCGCCCCGTCCTGCGCAAAGGATTCGCATTGGCCGAGCCGGACAGGCCTCCTTGCCGCATCAGCAAAAAAAGTGCTCCGGCCGGCAGAACCGCTCAGGGTATTGTCGTATTTTTGTTCTATCCCTGCAAGACCCTGCTCATCGGTACCGATAAAGCCTACAACCACTGCCGCGGCATTGGAAAGGGGATAAACCCTTTTCCATCTGCTTTCAACGCCAATGCCTCTCAGTTTGCGTATCTGCTTTCTCTGCTCGTCGGTAAGTTTCGCATCGGTAACTATAGGAGCATAACCCTGATTGCGGGCGGTGAGAATTAACTTGGAAATTTCGATAGGGTCGATATCTATAATAGCAGAGAGACTTTTAGCGGTTTTTTTCAGGTCGCCAATTGCCCGTGTCTCGGCAAATACGGTATCGACTTTATAACTTGCCGCCAGGGTCCTGCCGCGGCAATCGAGTATCGCACCTCTTCGAGGCCTTTCAAGAAAACTGGACTTTTGAGACTTTAACGAGGCCTGGTGGTAATAATCAACTCTGTAGTGCTGAAGGTAAAAACAGCGAACCGCAATTGCCCCAAAAGCCGCTGCGATGATTAAAAACAATAATAAGGCGGTTTTTTTTCGCATATATATCAGCCGATTTAATCCTGCGTTTCAGTTTCATCCTTGATAGCCTGGCCGATAGAAGCGGGATTGATGAGGAGATCAAGCTGTATCTGCTGCTGCCAAAGCTGCTGTTTGAGCCTTATTTGTCTCGCCTGGCAGGTGCGGAATCTGTAAAAGGCAGAATTCTGAACCCTGCGTAAATAAATTGCTGATAAAAAAACAAAAGAAAGGACGAGGACTATAAAAATATAACGGAAAGCAGTCAAGACTATTACCGCACCGGCAGTTTTAATTTTATACCGATGGCAAGAGCTTCAGGGTTTTTAAGTATGGATTTATTTAACTGGACAATTTCGTTGTATCTTTCGCCGCTGCCGAGATGTTCATCAGCTATTTGCCAAAGGCTGTCTGACTCTTTTACAATGTATAGCCTGAAATTTCCTTTGGACTCTTCAGGTTTTTGTGATTGATTCTTTGCCTGTTCTTTAAGTGAGGGGATAATCAGCTTCTGTCCAACATAAATCTCGTCAATCGATTTGAGTTTGTCTTTGTTTGCGCTGTAAATCTTTTCAATCGAGGAAAGCTTGTTGCCGTTTTCTTCGCCATAGAATTTCTTTGCGATTTTTGCCAGGCTGTCTGACGGAGAAACAACATAAACACTCGCCGGCTTTTGCTTGGCGACGGGTTTTATCTCTACTACTTCTTTTTTTACAGGTTCGCTGATGACTGTTTCAGGTTTGACGGCTTCTTTAGCTGCGGGCAGAATGGTTTGATATCGTGTTTTTGTAAAACTTTCCTGGTTTTGCTCGATTTTTGGCGCTTCTGTTATGACGGTAATGATGGGTTTTTGATGAAGATTAGTGGCGATGTTTCTGCTGGCAGAGCCGGCAATCGGCCTCTGCTGTTGGTAATGGCTTATATAGCTGGTAGTATCGGGGGTCGATTCGGCGTTTTTGCTTAAAAAGTCGGGTAGGCCGTTGATTACGAATGTGATAGCCACTATGAAAATAAGGGCTAAAAGCAATCCAATCTTTGCGTCTGTTGTCATTTGCCAAACTCCATTTTCGTTTCTAAACTTTAACAGCCATTCTTAACTTTGCACTTCGGCATCGCGGATTTTGGTGCTGTTCGTCACGCGAAGCTGTAATCGGTTTCTTTGTGACTATTTCATAAACGCCGGCTGCCTTGTTCTGCCTGAAGTTCGTTTTTACAATCCTGTCCTCAAGGCTGTGAAAACTGATAACTACGATTTTTCCATTTACTTTTAACAGATTCGGTGCTTGAGAGAGGAACTTTTCAAGGTTATCAAGCTCCGAATTTACCGCGATCCTTAATGCCTGAAAGGTTTTAGTCGCCGGGTGTATCCTGCTTTTTCGTGATTTCGGGTCACATCTCAACGCCTGGCATATAATATTGACAAGTTCCATAGTTGAGTCGATTTTCTTCTTTTGCCTGTATAGGACAATAGAACGGGCAATCTTCCTTGATGCCCGTTCCTGTCCAAATCCATATATCAGGTCTGCTAATCCCTTTTCATCCCTGCTGTTGATAATGTCAGCGGCTGTGGACTGGAGTCTGTCATCCAGCCGCATATCAAGTTTGCTGTTCTCGTTAAAGCTCAGGCCTCTGTTCAAATCGGCAAGCTGAACGGAACAAACCCCTAAATCCGCGAAAATCAAATCAGCTTTTTCAATTCCATTCTGGCCGAGGACCTCGGCGATACTTGCAAAATTTGCACGAACAAGCAATACCTTGCACTCAACGAGCGCCAACTTCTGTCGAGCGATTGCCAGACAGTTGTCGTCAACATCGAGCCCAAGCAGGATGGCATCTGGGCCGAGAGATTGTGCGAAAATTTTGCTGTGTCCGCCGGCGCCTACCGTGGCGTCAACGACAACAGCATCTTCTTTCAGGCTTATTCCAGCAGCAAACTCAGCGAGTACAGGCGTATGTTCTGCCGGCATATTATTCACTTTTAAATATCCGTTATAATACCAGTTCTAAAATTATGGCAGTTAACTGACAGCAAGCTTCATTTCCTGTTCGGCAAGAGCCTGGACATCCGGTGAAAATTCGATGTCCATAAACATACGGTGCATTTTACGGACGTTTTCAAGCCTGTCTGTAAGGATGCTTACCGAAGTAAAGGTTTGTTCATCGGTGCTTCTATTGCCTGTCAGACTGTCAACGACAATTTCGCAGTGGTCTAAATCAGTTGCATACATAGCCTTCTCCTTAAAGCGTTTAAAGTTCTTTACTTTGTTTTTGCAAAACAGCCTGTCTTGCCTGCATTGTTTGCTGCTGGAACTGGCGAAAATGGTCCGCAAAGTATTTGTCCCAGTCTGCCGAGTTCCATATTTCAACGTGGTCGCGAATACCTACAAGCGTAAGATTGTCTTGCAGATTTGCCCGTTTTCTAATTTTTTCCGTTATTAATATTCTGCCTTGTCTGTCCATTTCAACCTTGCTGGTCAGGGCAAAGCTCATACGCTCAAAAATCACTGCCTCATCAGGCGCCGCTGTTGGCGACGAGGCGGTAAGGGTAAGTTGCTGAAAATATTTTTCAGGATAAAGACATAATATCCCGTTGGCGCCGAGGGTTAGGTAGAAACTATTGCCGTGTCTGTCGCAATCTATTTGACTGCGGAGCTTGTTGGAGACGAAGACTCTGCCCTTTTCGTCAAGCTTGCCTTCATATTCTCCTGTTAGTAAAAGCATGGATACTGCTCCACTTATTAAATTATTTGTTCCAATTATTACCACTTCTCCCCACTTCGGTCAACAAATAAACCCAGATTTTTTAAAAAAATGTTAAAATTTTATTATAGGACCTGCAAGACGGCCAACCCATAAAGTCTTCTTGTTTTGCCTATATTACCATCAGTGCGCAGACAAAAAGCGGGCGATGAGAATCGAACTCACATGACCAGCTTGGAAGGCTGGAGCTTTACCATTAAGCTACGCCCGCATTTGTCGCGATAAGAGTTAGAGGATATTAAAAAAACGCTCGTTTGTCAATAGCAAATGCAACAAAAAGATAAAGGCCGAAAAGTCGAAAAAACACCGGATAC
>CAYTQR010000017.1:14196-21365 GCA_964440045.1 uncultured Planctomycetaceae bacterium
GATGTATACCTGAAAGAAAGTCTAACGGGATGGATTTAACGACACTTGCAAAATCAGCCAAAAAGGCGGGCATATTGCTCTCGGCCGCAGGGACTGAAAAGAAGAACAATGCTCTTAAAGCTGTTGCAGATGCTCTAAAGCAAAACAGCGCAGAGATTATAGAGGCTAATAAGCAGGATATTGAAAAGGCCAAAAGTGAAAATTTAGCTCCTGCGTTGCTCGGCAGACTGAAATTTGACGAAAATAAAATCAACGACGTATGCAACGGTATTGAAAACCTCATAAAGCTTGACGACCCTGTCGGAAAGACGCTTTATGCAATTCAGATGGACAAGAACCTTGACCTTTACAAAGTAAGCTGTCCAATAGGAGTAATCGGAATTATTTTCGAGTCTCGGCCTGACGCTTTGGTGCAGATTTCTACTCTCTGTCTCAAAAGCGGCAACGCTGTTCTGCTCAAAGGCGGTACAGAAGCGGCAAATACAAACCAGATTCTCACCCATATCATAAACGATGCGAGTCTGCAGGCCGGTTTGCCTGAAAACTGGATTCAGCTTTTGCAGACTCGTGCCGATGTCCGGGCAATGCTTGGCCTGGATAAGTTTATTGACCTGCTGATACCAAGGGGTTCAAACCAGTTTGTCCGCTACATTATGGAAAATACAAATATACCGGTACTCGGCCATGCTGACGGTATCTGTCATGTTTACGTTGATGACCAGGCTAATGTCGATATGGCAGTTAAGATTACGGTTGATTCCAAGACTCAGTATGTAGCCGTATGCAATGCCATAGAGACACTTTTAGTCCACAAGGATATCGCCCAGAAATTTCTGCCTAAGGTTAAAACCGCACTCCAGGCTAAAGGCGTCGAGCTTCGCGGCTGCCAGGAGACGAGAAAAATAATAGATATAAAACCTGCCCAAGAATCGGATTGGTCAACCGAATATCTTGCTGAAATTCTGTCGATAAAAGTGGTCGAATCTATAGATGAAGCTATCGAACACATAAATACTTACGGTTCGCATCATACCGATACGATTGTTACACAGGGCCAGACGATAGCTGCCGAGTTTATGCAGCTTGTAGATTCTGCAAATATCTTTCTCAATGCCAGCACGCGTTTCAGTGATGGTTTTCGCTACGGCCTTGGCGCAGAAGTCGGCATAAGCACAAACAAAATTCACGCACGCGGCCCTGTCGGGCTTGAAGGGCTTGTTATTTACAAATGGAAGCTCTTGGGCAGCGGACAAATTGTTGCTGATTACACCGGGGCGGATGCAAAACAGTTCATACATAAAGAATTGAAAAAAGAATTTCACTTATAATGCGTAACTTTGATAATTCAAAGCGAATAGCGATTAAAATCGGTACAAATACGCTCAGCAAAGCCGGTGCTGTTGATGCCGCTTATATCCGTTCTGTCGGGCGGCAAGTTGCACAGCTCGTAAAGGCCGGCAGGGAAGTTGTGCTTATAACTTCCGGTGCAATCGGAATGGGTGCCGGCAGACTTGGCGTAACCGGGGCGGTTAGCGCAATAAAAGTTCGTCAGGCTTACGCCGCTATCGGCCAGCCGCTGCTTATGACCGAGTATAGAAAGGCTTTTGATAAATTGCACCTTACCTGCGCCCAGGTACTTCTGACAGCAGAGGTGCTGAATAACCGCAAGACTTATCTCAATCTGAAAAATGCGATAGAAACGCTTTTAAAGCTGGGCGTTGTGCCTGTCCTGAATGAGAACGATTGTGTTGCGACCGATGAAATCGGTTCAGCCTTTGGCGATAACGATAAATTAAGCGCACTGGTCGCGAGCAAGCTCGATGCCGATGTGCTGATAATGTTAAGCGATATTGACGCATTTTATGACAAGAACCCGCGAAAATTTGATGATGCAAAGCCTGTAAAAGTTGTTTATGAGATTACCGATGAGATTATTAAAAGCGCCGGTTCTCGCGGGAGTAAATTTGCCACCGGCGGGATGAAATCAAAGATTGCCGCAGCGCAAATTGCCGCAAATGCTGGCTGTAGAATTGTTCTTGCTAATGGCAGAATTAAAAATGTCATCACGAAAATCATCGCAGGCGCCGATATCGGCACGGTCTTTATGCCCAAAAGAAAATTGAGCAACCGCTTGCGCTGGCTCCTCAATAGTGTTTCTGCCGGGACGATTACGATAGATGACGGCGCTGCCAAGGCGGTAAGAAAGAAAAAGTCTCTACTGCCGAAGGGAATTAAATTTGTTGCTGGTGATTTCAAGAGCGGCGATGTCGTAATGCTCAATGGTATTGCAAAAGCCGTTACAAATTTTGGCAGCGGTGAACTGAAGTCGATTATCGGTAAACACAGCAGCGAAATAAAAAATATCCTTGGCAGCGGCAAAAAAGACGTTGTCGCAACGCCTGAAAATATCGTTTTTCTTGATTACTGAATTGATATTTAGTAAAAATAATTTGACACGAATAAATATTAATCGCTGATTACGCTGATTAAATTGAAAATAATTTAATAATAATCAGAGAAATCTGGCAATCATGCCGAAGTGGCGGAACTGGCAGACGCGCGGGATTCAAAATCCCGTCCGGTTCACCCCGGGTGTGGGTTCGATTCCCACCTTCGGCATTTTTTATTTATACCAAAAGCAGATTCCCTAATTCAGAATAGAAAATTCTCCTACGCTACTGCAACGCTTTCCTCTTCTTCCTGTGGTTCGTAAGTGTCGAATGTAACACTAATCTTTTTGCTGACACCTTTCTGTTGCATTGTAATACCGAACAGCATATCCGCGATACTCATAGTCCGTTTGGCGTGCGTGATTATGATAAACTGCGAATGCTTCTTAAATTCCTGCACAATTATATTGAACCGTTCGTTGTTTGCTTCGTCAAGTGCAGCGTCAACTTCGTCAAGGAAGCAAAACGGCGAGGGCTTGGTCTTGAATATCGCGAATAAAAGCGCGATAGCCGTCATAGTCTTTTCGCCGCCGCTCAATAAGCTTATACTCCTTGTCTCCTTGCCGGGCGGACGGGCTATTACTTCTATTCCGCTTTCGAGAATATCTTGGGGCTCTTCAAGAATAACATCCGCTCGACCGCCGCCGAACAGCTTCCTGAATACCTCCTGGAAATTGGTTCTTATCTGCTCGAAAGTTATGGCGAATTTATCCATTGAATCTTTATTTAGTCGGCCTATCAGCTGGGCCAATTGGGCCTTGCTGTTGTTGAGGTCTTCTACCTGACTCGTTAAAAATTCATTTCTTTTTTCAAGTTCTTCCTGCTGCTCAATCGCATCGATGTTGACATTGCCGAGCCTTTCGATTTTGCCTCGCAAATCTGCTATTTCTTCTCTTACCCCATCCCAATCGATTTGT
This sequence comes from uncultured Planctomycetaceae bacterium, assembly GCA_964440045.1. Lineage (GTDB taxonomy): Bacteria > Planctomycetota > Phycisphaerae > Sedimentisphaerales > UBA12454 > JAFGGI01. The sequence goes on from CAYTQR010000017.1 coordinate 17,564, forward strand.
GCCTCGGCGCTGTAACTTTCGTATTCGCCGACCAAATCCATCTGCAGTTCTTCTGTCACTCGGCCGATCAGGTCTGTTAATTTGACCTCAAGCTGGCCAAGCTCTACCTTTACCTGATGAATCTGCTCGTCAAGTTCACCTTGTCGGCCCCTTGCCAGTTTCAAACTCTCTTGGAGCTCTGTGCGCTGCTCGAGCATCTGGACAACTTCTTCGTGGAGCGAAACGCTCTGATTTCGCGTTGTTTCCTTTTGCGACAATAGTTCGGTTATTTCCTGCTCGATTGTTTTTATATCGTTTTGGCTCTGCTGCGATTGTTCACTGCATGAGATAATATTAGTTTCTGCCGAGGCAAGAGCGGCTTTACCGTTTTGAATCTGATTTTCAAGACTGGTAATCTGCTGAGCCAAGGCCTTTTTCTGTTCCTGCCCCTGACCTAATGCGACCTTAAGCTCCGTAAGCTCGATTGCGCTCTCTTCGAGACATTCCTTCTGTTCGAGGAGCTGTTTTTCAAGCTGTTCGATACGTTCAGTCCGCTGGTTTTCGACCACTTCAAGTTCAGCTAATTGTTGTTTCGAGGCGTATTCGGTTTGTACGGTTTCGGATATCTGTTTTTCAAGCTGTTCGATTTCGCCGATAAGAATGGGCTGTTCATTGGTCAGATGCTTGATATTCTGCTCAACAGCATTCAGGTTAGATGTGATATTTGTCTTTTCCGTATTGGCTTCATACACGCTCGTTCTGAAATCCTTGCACAGTTTTTCAAGATGTTCGTTCTTTTTTGTATCATCGCTGAGTTTTTCTTCGAGCTGTTTTATCTGGGCCGACACATCTTCAGTTTCATTTGCCAGTTGGAGGAGTCTGCTTTTGCGGGAAATAAGGCCGGCCGATTTTCCTATCGGCCCTGTGCAGATACTGGCGTCACTGTTAAGTATCGCACCGGCCGGTGTAACAAAACTGTAGCCCTGCGAACAAAAATGGCCCAGTTCCAAAGCCTTTTCGATGGTTTCGACTATGATTGTTTTGCCGAGAAGATTCCAGGCTAACGGTGCGTATTTGGAATCAAAGCTTGCAAATTCTACCGCTCTGCCCAAAACTCCGCTGATTTGTGAAAAGTCCTGGCTGTCCGAGAAAGGCTCGCCCCGGTCTGTGCAGATGAATTTAACTCTGCCCTGCGATTGCTTTAAAAGCTCTGTATCGTTTATCAGTGATGCGGTATCGTTGACAATCACCGCATCGGTCCTGCCCTCGATTGCAGCTTCGATTGCGGCTGCGTATTCGGGCTCTGCCCTGATTACATCGGCAATGATACCTTCGATAAAACCCTTGCCTTGCTCGGATGCAAGATTGAGTATTTCCTTTACTGCCTTGTCGACTCCCTCCTGTTTGCTTTCCATATCGCTCAGAACTTGCATCTCGCTTTGTACCGCGCTTCGGCGTTCTCTCGTCCTTGCGATACTATCATTTGTTTGTGCTACATCCTCGTTGATATTCTTTATCTGCTGGCGCTTGTTTTCGAGGCTTTGCTGAAGTTCAGCGACAACCTTGTTAATATCATTGAGCCTGGCCTGGTTCTGTGCCCTGGCGCCAAGCAGCCGTTCGAGCTGTTCTTTGCCATGTGATGCTTTATCGTTTAGCCTGTCCTTTTGGCCGCTGAGATTATTACGATAAATTGTAACGCTCTGAATTTCGTTATGAAGCTGGGCCGTGCGTCTTACAATATCGATAATACCTGACTTTTCGTCTTCGAGTTCGCTTTCAATCTCGGCGCAAGCCATATTGACGCCTCGGATATATTCTCCGACTTTTTCAAGCTCTACCGATTTTTGGCTGATTATGTTTTCGATTTTCCCGGCGTCATCTTTGCATTGCTTAAGCTGGCCCTCGAATTCTTCAAGCTGCTGAGCCAGTTGTTCTTTCTGCTGCTGGGTTCCAATACTTCGTTCGCCGAGCTCTTCGATTCTTTTATGCAAAAATTCTATCCGCTGCTGCTGTTGTTCGATTTTACTTGTCACTGAAACAAGGGCGTTATCACAACGGTTGATTTCGTTTTCTTTTTCGATAATTTCTGTCGCCAGGTTGCTTAATTGAACATCTTTTTGAGATACCTCCGCAGCAACCGAGGCAAACCGGCCTTGAAGGTCGTTGAGATTATTATTCTTTTCGTCCGTCTCTGTTTTTATCTGATGATACTGAGCCAGTGAAAAGCTGACGCGGAGTTCTTTGAGTCTTTGATTGTACTGAAGATAGTTCCTGGCCTTTCCTGCCTGCAATTTTATACTGCGAAGCTGTTTCTGCACTTCGCCGATGATATCGGCAAGACGAAGAAGGTTTTGTTCTGTCCTTTCGAGTTTGCGGAGAGCCTCTTTTTTCTGAGCCTTGTATTTGCTTATCCCTGCTGCCTCTTCGAAAATGGCTCGCCGGTCGACTTTTGATGCGGTAAGGAGCTGGGCTATCTGACCCTGCTCTATAATTGAATATGCCCTGACCCCGACACCTGTATCCATAAAAAGCTCACGGACATCCCTCAGTCGGCAGACCTTGTTATTAATCAGGTATTCACTGTCTCCGCTGCGGTACAGCCTGCGGGTTATAACAAGCTCATCCTGCTCTAATCCGAGCGAGGATGCCTGTGAAAAATGCAGGTTTACTTGTGCCATCCCTATCGGTTTTCGATTTGCCGAGCCGCTGAATATCACATCCGCCATCATTCCCGAGCGAAGGCTTTTAGTGCTCTGTTCGCCCAGCACCCACTTCAGCGCATCAACCACATTACTTTTGCCGCACCCATTTGGGCCGACGATGGCCGTTATTTGCTGGTTAAAGGTGAAATCCGTTTTGTCTGCAAAACTCTTAAAGCCGTCCAGAACAATTTTTTCAAGTCTCAAAGGTAATTCTCCGCCTGATATCCAATAATCAGCTAAAAACCCAACAATAGTCAGGGAAACACTATATTACATTATCGGCCTTGAGTTTGCTACTTCTTTGATAATTAAGTGGGATATTTTAGGTAAAAGAGGTAGAGGAAGCATATTGGATATAACATATCTAATTTTTTTGTTTTAAACAACGGCTGGAGGATGCAACTATAAGAAAGACAAAGGAAAAATTAACAGTAGAGTTTATTGCATTGGCTCGGATAAAGGACCTGGTATGAAGTCGGCTTTTACGGCTCCTTTTTCACACATTTTTTTGAGCAATTCGACTATTTGTGAATAAGAGATGCCAAGTCCTGCCCGTTTTTTTTCCTCTTTTGGGGCTGGGTCATCGCCGAGAGCCTTAATCAAATCGGCCAGCCTGAAACCGGTTTTCAAAGGCCCCGCAAGTTCGCCGGTGACCGGATGTTTGCGCATTAATGAGATTCGATTCTCATCGGGCAGGGCGTTGATTATAATTTGTCCATCATCTGATTCGATGAAGATGTCTTTTTGACAGTCTATCGGTGCGCCGAACAAAACAATCCTTGGCTCGTCCTTTCGTGAGACAAAGACGGCTTTGGGGGAAATCTGGATTACCTGGTCTACGTAAAAATCCTGTGCTACGGCAGTTCTGATAATTGAGGGGTCATTATATTTTTGCAGATATTTATAGGCGGTGTATCTTGTATTGAAATCATCATCGCGGACAAGTCTGTTCATAAGTGCGATTATATTTTGTTTTTTTCCGCAACTTGCAAGGGTTTCAACGGCAGCTATGCGTACCGGGCAAGCCGGGTCCTGGGCAAAATCTCTCAGCAGTTTCAATGCGTTTTCGTCGCCGATATTAAAGAGACATTTTGCCGCCTGGAATTTTGTCTGGGCATTCG
>CAYTQR010000017.1:21375-21749 GCA_964440045.1 uncultured Planctomycetaceae bacterium
GCTCTCGAGCAACGGCAGGAGCCTGCCAATGGCCGGTTTGCCGATGGCTTCAAGACCGGTTTCGTATTTTTCTTTTTCTGAAACGGTTTGCAGATTTTCAATGAGCCAGTTTATCTGCCTGTCCTCGGAGACGGCACTTGAGGTTATATAAAGCGATTTTACGAGTTTGATGAATCTTTCTTTTCTGGTTTTGAATTTGCCAGGGGGTGATAAATAAATTATACTTTCTGAGACGGCATTTGCAGTATCTCTGCCGAATCTTTCGTTTATTCGGTTACGTATAACTGCAGCAAGGCGGTAATTTGGATTGAAAAAGGCAAGCATAATCTGATGGTCCTCAACAACCTTGCCTCCGCCCAGTATAAGGCCTGTGC
>CAYTQR010000018.1:0-21739 GCA_964440045.1 uncultured Planctomycetaceae bacterium
TAGTTATTCTGGGTATCCTTGCAGCTATAGTGATTCCCCAGTTTAGCGATGCAGGGGAAGATGCTAAATTTTCGAGTCTTGTCAGCGACCTACAGACCGTTCGTTCGCAGGTTCAGCTTTACAAGCTTCAGCACGGAGGCGCATGGCCCGGAGCAGGGACAGCTACTTTTGTTGAGGCAATGACGAAGTACACAGATGCAGACGGTGAATTGGCTGCTGTTCAGGCTCCCGGAGACAAGGTCTATGGTCCTTATATACAAAAGGTACCAACGAATCAGTTCAATAACAGCAAGGTGGTCTCTACTGGTGAGGCATCCCCGGCTCCCGGAGACAATAGCAGCGGTTGGTATTTCAATACGTTAACGGGTGCGTTCAACGCGAACGATAACGCAGCCCATCGGGATCTGTAAAAAGATATGACGGCGGAGCTCCGGGTTTGTACCCGGAGATAAAATATAGGCTGGTCAGTCTGGTGTGGGACGGCCAGCCATTTTTATGTTTCAAATGGCATAAAATGGTAAAAGCAGCGGCAAAAAACAAGGCTTTCACCCCGTTAGAGACAAGGTATCGCAGATACCTGATGGCAACCAAAAGCGGTTTGTCTCTAACGGGGTTCACGCTTATCGAGGCTATGATAGCGCTTGTAATTTTTTCAATAGCGACAGCAGGGCTTATCCTTCCATTTGCATCAAGTGCGGCGGTTCAGCAGCAGGGCTGCAGTCAGACGCTGGCGGTAAAACTTGCCTGTGACCTTGTAGAGGAGATTATTAATGCTGATTTTGACCAGATAATATCCACCTATAATGGTTATTCCGAGCAGAAGGGACAGGTAAAAAATGCTGCCGGTGCTGTTTTCAGTGACTCGATGTATATAGATTTCAGCAGAGAGGTGGTCTGTGAGTATGTTTATATGCCGCCGCAGGCCGATGCCGGTGCGCCGAATTATATCAGGATAACTGTTAGCGTATATCAAAATGGACTTAAACTTGCAGAAGTTTCAAGATTGAAGAGCAAATGAAACAGAAAAATAGCAAATATAAAGGGTTTACTCTTGTCGAGCTGCTTATGGCGGTATGGATAATGAGTATAATCCTTACCGCTGTAGCGGCAATGTCTTTTGCACTTGGTTCTGCGAACGATTCTGCGGACGATACTTCTGAAATTCAAAGCAGAATCCGCTATACAACGGTGTATCTTGGCGAACTTGTGAGAAACAGTAAACTGATATGCAGAAATGCCGCTGGTAATGTGGTGCTATGGCTTGCGGATGACAACGGCGACAATTTGATAAATCCCAGCGAAATAGTAAGTCTTGAGACCAATGGTAACGGTAGTATAAATTTAGTCAATTATCAGCCGTCTGTGGCTGATGCCGATGAGTCGATGTCGCTTTTGCTTATAAAAAGCGGCACGTTCAAACAATGGATTGTAACAAAAAACATTCCATCGAGTTCTGTTACCCTAATTAATAATTGCAATTATGTTTGCTTTACGACTGATGAGTCACCGCCATTTGCAGGGAAACTTAATATCTTTTTCGGTCTTGCGCAGGGAGGGGCCGACAGGGACTTTCAGATGACGGCTGTATTGCGTTGTGATACTGCTTATATGCTTGATGACAGCGGCGGGTCTCTTTTGAGTGTTGATGATGATATGTGATGAAATGTTATAAGAAATACAATCACGAAAAGGGAATGGCTTTGATTGTTATCCTGTTGTTTGTGGCAGTGGTAATGGTTGTTGGTCTTCGTTTTATCGTACGCGGCGATGCGGAACTTCTCTTCGGGCAGAATATGGAACTTAAAGCCGATGTGGATTATCTTACCGAATCCGGTCTTGAGCATGTTAGGGGTCTGATTTTAAATCCACAGGATGTGCCGGCAGATTATTGGGCAGGGGCGACAGGAGTGCAGATAAATCCCGGTTCAAATGATTATTATGATGTTAGTGTTTCACAGCTTTCTCCATTTGATTACGAGATAACGAGTTTCGGCTATCGCGAAGATGGCGGGCAGGTTACGGCACAGGGGAGTTTGACCGCCGAGCTGCGTCTTAACCCGTGTATTGTGTACTGGCAATCGACCAAAGAGAATGTTTTGGCTTCAGTGGTGATAAATGGAGACGCGTATTTTGGAGATGATATTACTAATAGAGGAGATATTTTCGGCGATGTTTATTCGGCAGACGACGTAACGAATACCTGGCCTGGTTATATTCAGGGGCAGATTTATGAAGATGTATCAAAGCCCCCTATTGATTTACCCGGAGTATCGGTTGATGATTTCAAATGGAAATATTATATCGGCGCCAGTTCATATTCTGTCGGCCAGATAGTACCAGGTGAATATGGGAACTTAACCCTGGGGCCCAGCGGTACGAATCCTGCAGGAATTTACTATTGCAATGGGTGGCTGGATATAACGGGGAATTCATCTATAAACGGCACTCTGGTTGTTAAAGAAAGTTTAAAGATAAGAAGTTCCGGCAAACTGACAATTCAATCTGTGAAAAATTTTCCTGCATTGATTGTCGGGCATGATTTAAGAACAGAGAACTCGTACACAAGTTTGACAGCTACAGGGTATGTTCAGGTAGGCCATCATATCGATATGACGGACAAAGTCGGCTGTTCAATTACCATTAACGGGGCGTTATATGTTTTAGGCGACGGTATAAAGAACAGTTCAAACGGCAGCATATCTGTAAACGGTATGCCTCATAAGGCCTGTCTTGCAATGTGGTCGAGCAATGGAGATTTAGCCCGCTGGTCCCCTGCTGCGGGGGCTTTTTATAAATCAATCACAAGGTAACTTAAAAGTTAAAACCCAAAACTTAAAACCATAATTAAAAACTTAAAGCTGACTTTGCCATAGGCGAATTTCGCAATTTTTAGCTTTAAGCTTTAGGCTTTAAGTTTTTATGTTATCGGGCATTTCCCAAAAACATTCTCGAATCGATTTTTAACCGTGTGTCGTCGAGAATTTCTGTGCCAGGAAACTCTTTTGCGGATTTCAATGACTTTGCGGAATTTAACGATTTTTGGCCGGTAAACAGGGGCGTTGAATGCTTAAAAAAGGCACTAATGAAAGAACATTTTTTTGCCGCTCAAAGGGCCGATAAAAAAATCAGAAAGTACATTCCTGCAGGGAAAAACCCTATTTTAGGCGGTTAAGCTGAAGTCCCGATAGGACGAAACAACATAATGGAGTATTGCAGTTTTTCTGCATTTAAAGGCTGAAAAATGAGAAATAACGGTAGAGAAATTTTACCGGGGTTTACGCTGGTGGAAGTACTTATTGTACTGGTAATTGTCGGCATTATAGCTGTTATTGCCGTGCCGTTATACAGCTCGGCAGCTTCTGTGCAGTTAAAGACGGCGGCGAACATAATCGCATCTGACATTGAGTATGCAAAGAGTATGGCGATGAGCACGGGCAGAAATTATTCGGTGGTTTTTGACACCTCGGCTGAAAGCTACAGGATAAACGATTTTGCCGGGAATGTAATACCTCATCCTGTGCATATCGGCGCCAATTACATTATAAATTTTGCAAATGATGTTAGGCTTGACAAGGTTGATATTGCAAGCACGACTTTAGGAGCAATGAATACGATAAGGTTTGACAGCCTTGGAGCGCCATACAATGGTTCGGGCGGCAGTCTGAACAATGGTTTGATACGACTACGTGCCGAGGGTAATACTTTGACGGTCAGAATTGAGCCGGTAACGGGATATGTAAGCATCGAATAGTGGATTGAAAACATGCTTGAGTTTCTAAAGACAAAAACAAGTCCAATCGGACTGGACGTTGGCCGCAACTCAGTGAAGATGCTGCAGCTTGAAAGGAGAGGCGGCAGGATGGCTGTTGTTGAGGCAGATGAAATTCAGCTTGACCCTGAGATTCCGGATGACGAGAAAACAAACAGAAATACAACAATAGAAGCGATAAGAACTATGCTTGCCAGGGGACATTTTCGGAAAAATGAAGTTGTCTCATGCCTGCCCAGTCCAAAGCTGATTATAAAAAGTCTTCGACTTGATACTTTTGATGATGGAGAAATTGCCAGGGCTATTAAGTCCGGCATAGTAGAGCGTTTTGGTCTCAATATGGAGAGTCATGAAATCAGGTTTATCTCGGCAGGCGGTGTTCGTCAGGGTGATGGAGTTAAGAATGAAATTATCCTTTTTGCCATCGACAAGGAATCTCTGAAAGAGCATATCAAAATGCTGGAAGAGGCAGGCGTAACTCCGGTTGCAATTGATACGGTTCCTTCTGCTTTGTTCAGGAGCCTGCACAGGTCTCTTCGCAGGACTGTTGACCAGGAAAAGGTAAATGTTTTTGTTGACGTGGGCGCCAGCCATACAACGGTAATAATTGACAAGGCCGGTGAAATGATTTTTGCCAAGCAGATAAACATTGCAGGCGAACGGATAAACCAACAGATTGCATCCAGACTTGGTATTGGTTTTGACGAGGCGGTTCATTTGAGAAGTAAGCTGAGGCATAAAGCTGAAGTCGTCGGAATCGAATCTGGAATACTTCAGATAGTGGTTGATAGTATGTATTCGGTTATTGATGAACTGGCGAAGGAGATATCGCAGTGCTTTAGATACTATGCTGTGACGTTTCGAGGTCAGCAGCCCAACCAGGTTGTTTTTGCCGGCGGTGAAGCTTATGAACAGACGCTTATAAACGCCCTTGAGCAGCATTTGGGTGTTGAGGTAGAAGTGACCGAGCCGTTGAGGGGTTTTGACCTTTCAATGGTTGAAAATATTGCGAATAAAAAGGCGGCGCTTTGTGAGTGGGCTGTTGCAGCCGGGCTTTGCCTTAAGGGAATCGATTCGCACGAGGGAGGTAATATCCATGAAAGAAATTGATTTTCTTCCTGAATGGTATAAGCAGGGACGTTTGGATCGGGCCAAACATCGCGAATTTTATGTTGCAATTTGTCTTGTTATTTTTTCTATGGGGGTATGGAGCATTTTTGCCAACGGCAGAGTTGCAATAGTAAAAGCCAGGAACACAGCATTTCAGGAAGCCAAACTCAGCAGGATGCACAGCGAGACTGAATATAAACTGGCTGAGAGCAAGTATCGACAATTAAAGGCAAGGCAGCAGATGCTCGACTCGATTAAGTCCCGTATAACTGTCTCGAATGTAATTGCTGAACTTACCCATTTGCTTGACAGCAGTATTATTTTGAGAAAATTGGAAATAAAGACTGAATCGTTTTCCATCCAGAGCAGCAAAGCGGCGATAAGAACGGCCTCCGCTGCGGGTCGAACGAAAGAATCCGACAAAAACGTAAGATTTAAAATAACGCTTACAGGTCTTGCCGCTGATGCTGCCGAGGTTGCTAAAATGATTAATAAGCTTGAACGGTCCGATTACTTTTTTCAGGTTGTACCTGGTTATTCAAGAAATGCGACGACAGGGCAATATCAGGCCAGCGAATTTGAGATAACCTGTTATTTGTCTGATTACAGGCTTGAAAGTTGAACAGATGCTCGGCGTAGATAGAAAACAATTTGTTATGTCGATAGTGGTTGTAGCTCTGGCGATAGCTTTTGTGTTATTTCAGTTTATGCCTTTGAATAAGAAAGCCAGAACCATTAAAGCAGCCAATATAAGTCTGATTGCTGAAAATACCGCGGCATTGGAGAAACAAAAGGCTTTACCCAAGCTCTGCAGTGAGATTGAGTGGATAGAGGCTCAAATAGGGGATTTCGATGTAAAAATTCCTGTTAGCAGGTCGTACGGTTCATTTCTTCAGGAACTTACATTGGTAATGGAGCAGCAGGGTCTTACGGAGTTTGTAGTTCAGCCTGGTGTAGAAATGGAAATCGCCGGGCAGTCCTGCATACCTGTGAAGATCAAATGCAAAGGAGAACTTATACAGATTTTTAATTTCTTCAAGGCTTTGGAAAAATTTGAGAGGGTTATCCAGATAGAAGAAGTTTCATTGGCCGGCGATGGTAAATTTGATGGCAATGTTAAGATGCAAGCCGGATTGAATATATTTTACAGGGCAGAATAAGTGAAACAGGCAGTCCATAAAAGTAATGAAAGACAGAGAGCTGAAGCGGCCAAGAGCACAGCTAATCGCAAGAAGGTTATGGTAGTATTTATTTTGTTTCTTGTTATGGCAGCTTTGTGGATAAAGGCTTTTATGGGGAAAGGTAAGCCGAAAGCAGCTTCGGCGGCTGTTGATGCAAGTCTGCTTAATGCCGCAGCCGAATCTGCAGGGCCAAGAGTAGTTTATACCGAACTTCCTGTAGTAAGTCAGAGACATGATGTTCTTGGCAATGATTTTTTCTCTGCCCAAAATCTCAGTGAGTTTAGAAAAAAAGGCGAATCAGTTGAGGCTGGCGAGGTTGATGTGACAAATGTGCCTGGTGGGCAAGGTTTGGACGGGCTGGAGACGGCGGCAAAAGAGATGGAACTTCTTGCAATTGTAAATGATGAAAAATCGCAGGTCTTTATTGAAGATAAACTCCTTGAAGAAGGACAGAGCTTCAAATTTGAATCTTACGGTGAAATCTATGAATTCAAAGTGATAAATATTATGGAAAACGGCGTTGAACTTGAATGCAACGGCATAACCATTACTAAAAAAATTCCTGAGCCTTTTTTGCAGGCTGAATGATAAAGGAATAAGAAATGAGACATAAACAGATGAAAAGCGAAATAAAAGTAAATGGCAGGAATTTTTTGCTGCTGTGTATGATTATAATAGCCGCGACAGCTGTAATAAGTTGGGCCGAGCCGAATCAGCCGGGGGATGATGTCGAATCTATTCTGCTCGATGAACCCGAAGTCGATATTATAGTTAATGACGACCATTTGTCTGAGTTTGAGGAATCCTTTGTTGAGACGCCCGTACAATCCATAAACTTCAAAAAGGATATGTCGATAAGAGATGCTCTGCGTTTTCTCGCAGCTAAGTACCGCAAGAACATAATTCCGTCATCACAGGTTACCGGAAAACTGAATACAACGAGTTTGTATGAGGTTACTTTCGAAGAGGCTCTTGATGCCATACTTGGCCACGATTACCGGTATGAAATAGAGGGGAATTTTATCAGGGTTTACACGGCAGAAGAATATGCCAAATTCAGGCAGGATGAAACGAGGATGATCAGCAGGGTTTTTGAGCTTTACTATGTAAACGCAGCCGAGGTTAAGGCTCTTATAGCGCCTATTCTAAGCGAGTCGGGCCAGATTGCCTCGACCAGCGCAGCGGCGGTTAATACCGAAGCCGGCGAAGGCGGCGACACGCCTACTATGAGAGATACGGTAGTTGTCTTCGATTTTCCTGAAAGGCTGGACGAAATTGAGAAGATGATAAAAGAAATAGACATAAAACCGCAGCAGATTCTTATAGAGGTTACAATTCTCTCGGCCCAACTCTCAGAGACAACTCAATTCGGTATAGAATGGGATAAAATAGCCGGAATAGGCACAGTTACCAGGACTACAACTCCTTTAGATATGTCTATAAGTCTTGCAAGTGCTGCAACAACAGGTCTTGCTATGGGATATACAAATAATGCAATAGTGGCTTCAATTACCGCTCTTGAAGGTATAACTGATACTACGGTGCTTGCCAACCCAAAGATTATGGCGTTGAATAAACAGGCCGGTTATATAAACATTGGTGAAGAGCGGGGTTATACCGCAAGCACAACTCAGGGTCAGACCACAACAACATCGGTGGACTTTCTTGTAAGTGGTACAATTCTGAAGTTCAGGCCCTTTATATGTGATGATGACTATGTTCGTATGGAGATTAGTCCTGAGCTGAGTACCGGCTCGCTTCAGGATGAGAGTGGTACTTTACCATTAAAAACCGTTACACAGGTTAAGAGCAATATAATGGTAAAGGACGGCAAAACAATTGTCATCGGCGGTTTGTTCAAGGAAACGCTTACGAATACAGATTCGCAGGTACCCGTGATCGGCGATTTGCCAATTATTGGTAGGTTGTTTAAGAGTACCAAAGACGAAAATATTCGTACTGAACTTATTATATTGATAACGCCGCATATTATTGACAGCCCAGAGGAATTTGCATCTGTATTTGAAGAAAGAGAAAGAGATGTGAGTCGGATTGTTGAAGGTTCAAGAAAGAGGATGAGTCCTATTACAAGAGCACGTATTTATGAAGAAAAATACGCCAAGGCAGTCAAATATTATTCAGAAAAGAAATATAACAAAGCATTGGCTGAGTTGGATTGGATTATAGGTTACAGGCCAAATGCTGTTGAAGCGGTTCAGTTAAAAGAAAAAATCCTTGCTGAGAACTGGCCGGACAGACACCGCGCACTTGAGCGTATTATGCTTGATGATGTTCGTAAAGAACAGGATGTTATGTGGAAACGAAGGTGATATGGCAGCTAATAAGCAATATTATTCGTATGTTTTAGGATTAGTCCTTATTGTTTTGCTTGTTATTGTCGCAATACCTCTGGGCGGTACGAGCATATTTGAATTACTGGCTTGTATTGCGGCTTTGGGTGTTGTGATATGGCTGGGACAGAAATTATTATTAGATGTAAAAATGTTTCTTGCCCAGGCAGAGAGTCTCAAAAATGACTACAAAGAACAGCGCGACAAGGCTTCAAAATGCAGCAAGGAGACCAAAGACTTTAAACTTCAGGTTCGGCTTTTACAAAGGCAGAAACGTAATACCGAAGCGATTATTTACAGCATATCGGATGCTGTAATCGTTACCGATGCCAATGAGCGGCTTCTTATGGCAAATGAATCCGCCGGCCGGCTCTTCGGATTTGACCTTAAAGATTCAATGTACAAACCTCTCGATGAACTCATAAAGAAGAAAGAACTTATAACACTTATTACCAAGAGCAGAAACAGCAGGACAAGACATGTCAAGCGTGAACTGCAATTTGAATCTGATGAGAAGATATTTACTTACAGCTGTATTATTTCATGTATTTATGATGATGACAATGAGGTTTGCGGCGTAATTGCCGTTCTTCACGATATGACCAAAGAAAAAGAAATATCGCAGATGAAGAATGATTTTGTAAGTCATGTTTCGCATGAGCTTAAAACTCCGCTTGCTGCAATCACCGCATATTCGGAGATGCTTGTTGACGGTGAGGCAGCGGATGAAAAAATGAGGGAGGAGTTTTACTCAATCATACAGAGCCAGGCTCAGAGACTCAACCGTCTTATAGAAGATATTTTGAACGTTTCCCGCATTGAGTCAGGCCTTATAAAGATTCACAAGAAGCCTGTCAGCACAGCTCTTATTATCCACGATGCGACCCAGATGATTAAAAGCTATGCTGCTGAAAAGGATATAATGGTAGAGAAGCAGACTGCGATAGTTTTTGACCAGGTTAATGCCGATAAGGATATGATTTCGCAGGTGATAATTAATCTTTTGAGCAATGCTGTCAAATACACACCCAAAGGCGGGAAGATAACCATAAATAGTGAAGTTGACGAATCGGAGAATGTCGCCAGAGTAAGCATAACTGATACAGGTGTTGGTATTCCACCTGAAGACCTGCCATATGTATTCGACAAATTCTACAGAGTTGAGAAAAACAAAGAAGTTGCTAAAGGCACCGGACTTGGCCTGAATCTGGTAAAGCAAATTGTAGAGAAAGTTCATCAGGGCCGGGTTTTTGTGAATAGCCAGGTCGGAAAGGGCAGCTGTTTTGGATTTGAACTGCCGTTGGTGGCAGTACAGAAAACTCTTGTAAAGTAACCTTATTATAAGGAGTGAATAAATGGGAAATAAAAAAGTTCTTGTAGCGGATGATGAAATTCACATAGTTCAGGTGGTGGCGATGAAGCTTCGTAACAATGGCCTTGACGTTGTAACTGCGGATAACGGTTCAGACGCTTACAAGCTTTGCTGTGAGGAAAAGCCGGATATTATAGTAACCGATTATCAAATGCCCGGCATGACCGGAATTGAACTCGTAGAAAAGCTTCGTGGTACAGACGGGCTTGAAAATATTCCCGTGATAGTACTCACGGCCAGGGACTTTGCGATAGAGCAGGACCAGCAGGAAAAGCTGAATATTGCGGCATATCTGAGCAAGCCATTCAGTCCGAAGGAGCTTTTAAACCGTGTTGAAAATATATTAGAAAGTTCTGCGGTAAGAAAAGGATAAACAACTATGCTTAATGCAGTGGACAATCGATTAGGTTTTATGCAATCCAGGCTTCTCAGGGATTTTGGGCAGGACATGACTGCTTTTGGAGTAAATCTCATTGTCTATGACTCCCAGCTTAATCGGCTCTTTAATTTTGAAGGCGGTAAATTCACAAGTGATTATGAATCCGTAGCAGCCTTCGCAAAAGAAGTTCTGGATTCTAATTCGAACCAGGTGCGGACTTTTGGCGAATTTGAGCAGATACTTTCTGCCGGTCTTACGGTTAAAGACGAGACAGTTGGCGTTCTTGTGCTGGATTGCGGCCTGCCGATGCCGTCTGCGGATGATAAAAGTCAAATAAACATTTCAGGGTATATGCGGCAGATACTGAAAATGTTCATAACTTCTTTTGAGGAAATATACAGAAATCAGCGGGAGATAGACTTAGTGAGCAATGAGCTTGCGCAGACTTATGAGGAGCTTATGCTGCTGTATAAGATGAGTACCAATATGAAGGTAACACAGTCAGATTCGAATTACCTTCAGATGGCATGCGACAGTCTGGCAGAGCTTATAAATGTTGAGGGCATTGCTATTTTTCTTGAGAGGCAGGTTAACAATGAGAAAAAACTTGTTCTTACCGCTGGTACCGGTCTTATTGCTATTAATCATAAGCAGTCTAATATGCACGAAATTCTTTTTGAAAGAGTTATTGCCAAATTGGAAAGCGGCGCTGATGCCCTGCTCGACAGTGAGGTTGACTCGCCTTTGGAATATGAGTGGTATGGCAGGATAAAAAGTATAATAGCTGTGCCGCTTCGCGGCAAAGACAAGATTATCGGGGTAATGGTCGCCACTAACAGGCTCGACAAGCCGGATTTCGACAGTACTGATGTAAAACTTTTCAGTTCAGTTGCAAATGAATGTGCTGTCTTTATTGAAAATGAAAGCCTGTTTCGCGAGCTTAAAGAGCTTTTCATAGGCTCATTAAAAGCTCTTACGAATAGTATAGATGCCAAGGACCAATATACGAGAGGTCATTCGGAACGAGTGGCGTTCATCTCGAAATGGATAGCTGAACACTATTCTTATATTAAAGGTGGACTGACGGCCGAGGAGATACAGAAAATTTATCTTGCCGGCCTGCTGCATGATATTGGCAAGATAGGCGTATCCGAAGCGGTGTTACGCAAAGAGGGCGGACTTACTATCGCTGAATATGAACAAATGAAAGTTCATCCTACATTAGGAGCCGGGATACTGTCTGAAATACGCCAGATGGCTGATATAATCCCAGGCATACTCTGTCATCATGAATGGTATAACGGCCGAGGCTATCCCGGAGGTCTTGCCGGTGATGATATTCCACTTGCCGGCAAGATTGTAATGATAGCAGATGCCTTTGATGCCATGACTTCTAAAAGGACTTACAGGGGGGCTTTAAGGGTTGCCGATGCAATAGATGAGATAGAAAAAAATCTTGGAGTTCAATTCGACCCGGAAATTGGCTCGATATTCATTAACAGCGATATTCGTAAATTGTGGGAAATAATACAGGGCAGCAATGTTGAAAATTATTCCAGCAATAGTTTCAGCGATTACGGTACAGTAGCAGTAGGAGCGCTTTTAAGATGAAAATAAGCCATCAGGACTATAATAATGTTGTCGTTGTAGAAATACATGGTGAGTTTCTGGAGGAATACTGCAGGCTGTTTCAGGATACAATGACTGAATTAGTCAAAAAACAGGTGGTTGGCATAGTTCTTGATATGAGCCAGGTGCCTTTTATCGACAGCAGCAGCCTGGGGATGTTACTTTGGTTGAGGGATTATTGCCATGAGAATAAAAGTCAGCTTAAACTCGCAGGCCTTGACGATAATATCAAAAAGATTCTCGAAATTACACGGCTTGATACCAAACTGGACCGTTATGAAGAATTAAGTGAAGCAGTTAAGAGCTTTACATAAAAGGACAGTTTAAATATATGAAAGCATCAGCAGTAATAATAAGGCGTCAGCTTGGTGCAATACTTCAGAAGAGAGGTATAGTAACAGCCGAACAGATAGAGGAAGTAATTTCTCAGCAGGGCGACAACGGCCATAAGAAGCTTCTTGGCGAACTGCTGGTTGAAAAAGGTTACTGTTTAGAGAATGATATTGCATCGGCTCTTGCCGAGGCTTACGGTGTTCCTTATGCGCATGTAAGCCCGAAGATATGTGATCCGAATATGATAGAGATCCTGCCGCGCGATTTCCTTGAAGAACATTGTGTTCTACCGTTATTCAAGGTGGATAATGTTCTGACTGTAGCGGTAAGTGAGCCTACCGATGTATTTTTGATCGATGAAATCGAAAGAATTAGCAACTGTACCGTTCAGGTAGTTTGTGCGACTGCGAAAGATATCCAGGCAACACTTCAGGCGTATATGCCTGCTTCCAACGTATTTGTTATCGACGACATAATTGACGAAACAGGCCTGGAAGATTTTTCACTTATCGAGAACATTTCTGAGGATATAACCAATCTTGAAGAAGTTGCCGGCCAGTCGCCCGTCGTAAAGCTTGTCAATTATCTTATCTGCAATGCTGTTAATGAGAATGCCAGCGATATTCATATAGAGCCGGACAACAAAAAGCTTCGCGTAAGATACCGTGTTGACGGCAGATTGTATGAAAAAATACGGCCTCCTCATCAGATGCTTTCAGCGATAGTTTCGCGTATTAAGATTATGGCCGAGCTTGATATTGCCCAACGAAGAATGCCACAGGATGGCGGAATTCATGTTATGGTTAACGGCAGACCGATTGATTTGAGAGTTTCGGTAATGCCCGGCAATTTCGGTGAAAAAGTCGTTGTAAGAATCATTGATGCCAAGAGAGTTTTATTCAATCTTGAAGCTCTTGGTTTCAGTTATGAAAATCTGAAAATGCTTAAGGAAAAAATTCACTTGCCGAATGGTATTATTCTTGTTACAGGGCCAACCGGCTCAGGTAAAAATACGACCCTTTACGCGATTTTGGCGGAATTGAATAACGAGGAAGTGAATATATGTACTGTTGAAGACCCGGTAGAAGCGAATATGCCGGGTATCAATCAGTTCGGAGTTAATGAAACCGCCGGTTTTACATTTGCCTCCGCCTTGAGAAGCCTCCTTCGTCAGGACCCTGATGTCGTGATGATAGGCGAAATTCGCGACCATGAAACGGCCAATATAGCGGTACAGGCTGCTCTTACGGGGCATTTGGTGCTTTCCACACTGCATACCAACAATGCACCCGGCGCTATCAACAGGCTCATTGATCTGGGTGTTGCCCCTTATCTTGCAGGAGCTTCTCTTGTCGGAGTTCTTGCCCAAAGACTTGTAAGGAAAATCTGTTCCAACTGCAAGGAAGAATATGAGCCGGCCATATCAATCAGGAAAATGGTGGAAAAGACTCTGGGTACAGACGCGAAGTTTTATCGCGGAATAGGTTGTAAAAAATGTAGAAATACCGGTTATATCGGCCGAATTGCCGTACATGAATTTCTTATTCCTACTTTGGACGTCCAGGGGCTGATAGCAGAGCATGCAAGCCTGAGTAAGATAAGAGAGCTTGCGATCAAAAGCGGTATGAAGTCCCTTCGTTATGACGGTTTGCATAAGGTCAATGCAGGCATAACAACGATTGATGAAATTCTGCGTGTAACGACGGCTGAAGATTGAAATCAGATGCCAGAAGCAAACGAGCTTCTTATATCTATTTGATTTCGAGGATAAAAAAATGGCTGAATTACTTGATTCATTACTTTCAGGAAAGCTGTTTTCAGCTTTTTCTGATTCTCCTAAGGCAGGAGAAAATATAAAAGTAAAACAGTCCGAATTATCGTTTTTTACAAGTCAGTTGTCTGTAATGCTCTCAAGCGGTGTTGTTTTAAGCGAGGCCGTCGAATCTATTGCTGTCCAGACGAATCACGGCGTATTTCAGAGCGTACTTTTTGGTATATCCGACAGGCTTCAGAGCGGCGAGAGTTTTTCGTCTGCTCTTTCAGCATTTCCGAGGGTTTTTACGCCAATGTTTGTCGGCATGATTGAGGCGTCAGAGGCTTCCGGCCGAATGCCGGAGGTACTCACTATACTTCAGAGATATATCGAAGATGAAGTAGCGACCAGAAAGCAGGTCAAAGGCGCGCTGATATATCCGGCAATTATGATAGTTATGGCAATTCTCGCAACCACTACGCTTTTGTTTTTTGTTCTGCCGAAGTTTACAAAGATTTATGAGTCAAGAGGCCATGCGTTGCCAAAACTTACACAGATTCTTATAGGTTTCGGCAGGTTGGTAACCGATTTAAAATCAGCCTCTTTAATTTTAACTGTTTTGATGGTTATTGCCGGCGCGGTTTTTTATATCCTTAGCACACCTTGGGGGAAAAGGGCTATAGATTATCTGAAAATTCATACCCCTCTACTGGGCACTATGTTTGTTGATACCATAATGACCAGAAGCACAAGGATAATGGCTACGATGCTTAAGACCGGCGTAACACTTCTTGAGACATTGTATACCGTTGAAAGCGCCTGCGATAACGAGTATTTCAGCCGGTTCTGGTCTGAAACCAGGAATAGGGTAGAAGCTGGTTTCCAGTTTTCCGAAGCTATGAATCTTGCCTCGCATAGCGAACTTGTTCCACGTGCCGTTGTGCAGATGATCCAGGCAGGCGAAAAAAGCGGCAATCTTGGCTCCGTATGTGAAAAAATCAGCGACTTTTACGATAAAAAACTCAAAGGTTCGATTAAATCTGTAATAACTGTAATTGAGCCTTTAATGATTGTTGTGATGGGCATTATAATAGGTACTATCGCAATAGCCCTCCTATTGCCGATATTCAAAATTTCTACGATAGTGGGACGTTGAAATTGTATTATCGGTAAGTCTATTCCCCAAAAGCAGTTATAATGCCAAAAATGCCTGAAAATAAAACTTATTGCAAGGATTGATTTTGCTGTTATAATTGTTGGGTTCGTAAACGGAGATATGAAAGATGTTTATAAAGATGTTTTGTGGAAAGGTAGTATTGGTAGATGTTGACGAAGGAAAAAAAGACGAAAGTAATTGAAGAGTACAAAACCGCCAAAGGCGATACAGGTTCGCCGGAGGTTCAGATTGCCATTCTTACAACAAGAATCAATGAGTTGACTGAACATTTCAAGACCCATCCCAAGGACCATTCTTCCAGGCGAGGTTTGCTGAAGATGGTTGGTAACAGGTCGGCCCTGCTTAAGTACATCAGCAAGAAGGATGTAAAGCGCTACAGGGAAGTCATCAATCGTCTCGGACTCCGCAAATAAAACGTGAAGCGCATCTCGTGAAGTGTATCTCGTTTTCGCTTTACGCTTCACGAAATACAAAATACGAAAGGTAACTAATGGCAAATGTCTTTAAAGTTGAAAAGCAGATTGGTGGACAGAAACTTATTTTAGAAACAGGAAAGATAGCAAAGCAGGCAGGTGCTGCTATTGTTGTAACTTATGGTGAAACTATGGTGCTTGTCGCGGCAACTTCCGCACCGCCCCGTGAAAATATAGATTATTTTCCGTTGAGTGTTGATTATCGTGAGAAATTATCCGCAGCCGGCAAGTTCCCGGGCGGTTTTATGAAAAGAGAAGGACGTCCGAGCACAAAGGAAATTCTTACAGCTCGAATGATTGACAGACCTATAAGGCCTCTTTTTCCGGATGGTTACTTTGACGAAGTTCAGATTGTAGTTACTGTTATAAGTGCCGACCGGGATAACGACCCGGATATTCTTTCAATGGTCGGTGCCAGTGCAGCTTTGGCCGTCAGCTCAATTCCTTTTGAATGTCCCATAGGTGCGGTAAGGTTAAGCCGGGTTGACGGCAAATTCGTGATTAATCCAACACATGAACAGCGTCATGAGAGTGATTACAATCTTGTGTTAGCCGGCAGCGCTGATACGACAAATATGATTGAAGTAGATGCCAAACAAATCTCTGAAGATGTTGTTGCCGAGGGTATTAAGTTTGCTCATCAGTCGATAAAAGAGATTTGTGATTTAATTAATGAGTTAGTTGCAAAATGCGGAAAAGAAAAACAGGTCCCTGAAATCGAATGGGAACAGGACCTTGCTGACGAAATTGAAGCGAAATACACGGATGATTTCAAAAAGGCATTTGAGATTTCTTTAAAATCTGAAAGAAGCGATGTTGTCAAGGCTATAATAGAAAAGACTAAGGAAATTTATTGTACCGTCCCTGAAGATGCCAAAGAAGCTCGCTGCACAAGCGGCCTTTTAAACAGAATTCTATATAAGGTACAGAAAAAAATAATAAGACAGATGATACTTGACGGTAAACGGCTTGACGGCAGGGGATATTCGGACATAAGGCCAGTGGAATGTGAAGTAGGTTTATTGCCTCGTGCTCACGGCTCGTCACTTTTTACAAGAGGTGAAACACAGGCTCTTATTTCAGTTACGCTTGGCACCGGCAGGGATGAGCAGATAGTAGACGGCCTTGGCGAAGAGTACGGCCAGAAGTTTATGCTTCACTATAATTTCCCGCCTTATTGTGTCGGCGAAGTCAGATTTATCCGTGGCCCAGGCAGACGGGAAATCGGTCATGGAGCTTTGGCCGAAAAGGCTCTTGAACAAGTCAGGCCCAGCATTGACAACTTTGCATACACGATAAAGATAGTCTCCGATACAACTGAGTCAAATGGTTCCAGTTCAATGGCGACAGTTTGCGGCGGAACACTTGCCCTTATGGATGCGGGCGTTCCTATCGATAAACCTGTTGCCGGCATATCAATCGGTATGGTACAGGAAGACGGCAAATATGTTCTGCTGACAGATATAATGGGAGATGAGGACCATTTTGGAGATATGGATTTCAAGGTTGCCGGCACAAAGGATGGTATTACAGCCATTCAGCTTGATATAAAGGCGGCGTCTTTGTCGCATGAGATATTGGTTGAAACTCTTGAAATGGCCAAACAGGCTCGTCTGAAACTGCTCGAGACAATGACACAGACGATAAGTACTCCAAGGCCACAGCTTAGTGAACATGCGCCAAAACTGATAAGTGTGGAAATTGACCCCGAACTTATCGGCAAGATTATTGGCCCAGGCGGCAAGGTTATTAAGAAAATTCAGGAGCAGACCGGTACTAAGATAGAGATAGAAGAAGACGGTACGGTTTATATAAGTTGTGTTGACGGAGATGGTCATCTTGAGGCCAAGAAAATCATACAGGATATGACCGAGCCGCCGACAGTCGGCCGAATTTATTCGAATGCAAAAGTGGTTTCCGTAAAGGATTTCGGAGCGTTTGTTGAAATCCTGCCCGGCATTGAAGGTCTTTGCCATATAAGTGAGCTCAGCGACGGTTTCGTCAAGAATGTCGATAGTGTCTGTAAAATTGGAGATGAAATCCCGGTAAAGCTCCTTTTGATTGACGATCAGGGTCGGTTCAAGCTGTCACGAAAAGCTGCTCTGGCTCAGATGAAGTCTGAATATAAGGCTGAGGATAAGGCTGAGACTGATAAGTGAATTTCTTTTGTTTCGGCAGTATCGGACTTATTAAGGAGATGGTCTGTTGTGTCCTTTGCAGACAAACTTTTTTCTCGAATTGATTGCCGCAGTGGTTATAACAGCGGTTTTTTGTTATTTTTATAATCGCAAAAAGAATCTCAAAGACCAATCCGCCAAAATATCTGAACTTGAAGAGTTAAGCCGGCTGACCGGCGGTCTTGCCCACGAAATAAAGAATCCGCTTTCCATCATCAAGGTTAATCTAAAGCTGATTAGTGAAGCTCTCAGAGGGCGGGATGAAAACAGTGCAAGAGCAGCAAAAAAAATCGATATAGTTCGTAAAGAAACAGATCGCCTTGAGCAGATTCTTGAAGATTTTCTCAATTATATTAAAAAGGCAGAACCCCAGCTGTCTTCGGTTGATATAAACCAGATAGTAAATGAGATGGTTGATTTTTATTCGCCGCAGGCTTTCAGTCATTCGATTACTGTCCGCAGCAGTATGTCTGATGAATCTTTGATTTGCAAAGCCGATAGCGATATGTTAAAACAAGTTTTGCTAAATCTTTTATTAAATGCCCAGCAGTCCATGCCTAACGGCGGCGAGTTGATGCTGCGAACACAGAAAAATGGTCCCAATGCGGTGATTATTATTAGCGATACCGGCAAAGGAATTGAGCTGGGCAATTTAGCCAGAATTTTTGATGCATATTACTCGACCAGGCCCGGCGGCAGCGGACTGGGGCTTCCAACGTCGAAAAAAATAATCGAAGCGCACAATGGCTCGATAAAAGTTGACAGTATTCCTGGCAAAGGTACGTCTTTTACCATCCAGCTGCCTTTGGAAAATTGATGATTGAAAAACCTGTGATTTTAGTTGTTGATGATGAAACTGCTCACGCCGATGTCGTGGCTGAGGCTCTTAGGCAAAGCGGCTCCGATACTCTGGCTGTCTATAACGCCAAAAACGCACTTGAACTGGTAACAAGCAGACATATTGATATCGTTGTAACGGACCTGAATCTGTGTGATGATAAAATCAATGGCATTGATATTTTAAAGGCTGCCAAAAAGCATACCCCTGGCAGCCAGGTTATTCTTATTACCGCTTATGCAACTATTGATACCTGCAAAGAGGCTATTCGTCAGGGTGCTTTTGATTACCTCGTAAAGCCGATAGATATCGACCATCTCCGCGCGATGACCGAAAGGGCGCTGAAAAAAGCTCCCACAGCTTTTACCGCTGCCTCAGATGCAGAGGATTTCAATTTTAAAGGTGTTGTGGGCAAAAGCAGTGCAATGCAATCGGTCTTTGCGACTCTTCGGCGGGTTGCTCCAACGAATATAACGATTCTTATTGAAGGCGAAAGCGGTACGGGCAAGGAACTGCTCGCTCAGGCGATACATAACAATTCCCAGCGGAAGAATAATGCGTTTAAGCCGCTCAACTGCGCAGGTCTTACCGAGTCGCTGCTGGAAAGTGAACTGTTTGGTCACGCCAAAGGTTCGTTTACAGGCGCAACCGAAGCGCGTAAAGGCTTGTTTGAAGTTGCCGATGAGGGCACTTTGTTCCTTGACGAAATCGGCGATATGCCTCTTGCGATGCAGGCAAAACTTTTACGTGTACTTGAAGACGGTATTGTTGTGCCGGTCGGCTCGAATAAATCAACCACTGTCAATGTCCGCGTTATCAGCGCTACAAATCACGACCTTGCCGAGCTTGTCGCCGCGGGTAAGTTCAGACAGGACCTGTACTTTAGAATCAAAGGCGTCAGCGTATCTGTGCCGCCTTTGAGAAGCAGGCCCGAAGACATCTCCCAACTTGTCGATTACTTCCTTTGTGAAGCCTGCAATGAACTCGGCAAGGACAAAAAAATTATTTCCGAAAGTGCGCTTGATATATTAAAAAGCTTTAACTGGCCCGGCAATATAAGGCAGTTGCAGAACTGTATCAGGACAATGGTTGTTATGAGTGATTTGGACACCCTTGATATTGGCGACATTCCTCCTGAGATTCATCAGATAAGACAGCTGTCCGGCCAGAGTTCATCTGCCGGTAATCTTGGCGGCCTCTCGCTAAATGAGCTGGAAAAGCAGGCTATTATTGATACGCTCGCAAAGGTGCAAAACAACCGTGAGCAGGCTGCAAAACTGCTCGGCATCGGCGAAAGAACCCTTTATCGAAAGATAAAGGAATACGGTATTTAGTAACCTGCAGTTTTATTTTCTCCTCCATTTCGGCATTTGTTCCGGCCTGATTTTTTCCCACAGTCCTTTTTTTAGTTCTCGGGCAGTTTTTTCAAGCTGGATGTATTTTTCAAATTGACTGTGCGCAAAACGTGTATCGGCATAAGCAAAACCTTCGCTCAATAGCAGTTCATTTAGGAACCTATCATCAGGAAGCTTTACATAAGCTAATAATCTGCCGTATTTACCCCTTGTATTGTTTCCCTCATCGAGATAAACAATAACCTGTTTTTCAAGGCACAGTTTCTCTGTAAACTCAGTTGCTTCAGGGCCGAAGTACATAACTTCGAGTTTAGTGTCTTTAGTCTCCGGCGTGTCAACCCCCCAGAGCCTTATCCGTGTATGGTCGTATTTCCCGTCTGGGATATTTATATCGATAGTATCGCCATCAACTACGTTTACTACTTTAAAACTTTTTTCGTGATATTTGTCCCAGTCGTCAAGGTCTGCCTTTTGTTCGGCGGAGGCAGGTTTATTATAGTGAATTACATTTTTGTCGAGCCAGACCAGAGAGGCAAGAAGTAAAAAAGCCAACAGCAGCAGGATATTTCGCTGCAGTCGGCTTTGTGCGTATCTGGGTTTTTTCGCCTTCAATTTATTTCACATAACTGCGTTTTTCGACCGGCTTGTCGAGTTCAAAGGTCTTGCATACGCTTTTTAGTGCCGCATCTCCCTGGTCCTTATCGACGATACAGCTTATTCTGATTTCGCTTGTGGTAATAGAGTCGATATTTACTTTTTCCTTTGCCAGCGCGCTGAACATCATATTTGCGACGCCGCAATGAGTTCGCATACCGACTCCAACTACGGAAATTTCAGCAATATCGTCACGATAAAAGACATTCTCGCAGTTGACCATTTTCTTGATTTCTTCAACGGCTTTTTTAGCGTCGGCGAAATCATTTTTGCTGACGGTAAACGAAATATTTGCTTTTTCCTTGCTGACTTCGGTCTGGATAATATCGTTTACACTGACTTTTGCCTGAGCCAGGTAAGCGAAGACTTTTGCTGCGTTTCCGGGCTGATTATCAATGCCTATTATGCTTACTTTGGCTAGATTCTTTTCAATTGTTGCGCCTGATACAAGTATACCTTCCATTTGCGGTACCTCATGAGTAATTAAAGTTCCGGTTTTTTCTGACATACTGCTTCTTACATGTATGCTGACATTGTATTTTTTGCCGAATTCGATGCTTCGGCTGTGCATAACACCTGCGCCAAGACTTGCCATTTCAAGCATTTCGTCGTAGCTTATATGGTCCATTTTGACTGCGTCTTTGAATATTCTCGGATCGGTGGTATATATGCCATCCACATCGGTATATATTTCACACGTATTTGCTTTCAATGCCGCCGCCAGCGCTACAGCGCTTGTATCTGAGCCGCCTCTTCCGAGCGTTGTTATATTTTCATCTTCGTCGATACCCTGAAAACCTGCTACGATAACGATATTACCAGCGTCGAGCTGCTTTTTTATTTTTTTTGTGTCGATGCTCTTGATTCTCGCCTTTGTATGCACACTGTCGGTAATCATTTTGATTTGTCCGCCTGTCAAGCTTATGGCCTTGTGCCCCATCCCATCGATTGCCATCGCAAGAAGCGAAACGCTTTGTTGCTCACCTGTGCTCAAAAGCTGGTCCATTTCCCGCTTTGGCGGATTGGGATTTAATTCAAGCGCATCGGAAATCAGAATATCGGTCTGTTTTCCTCTTGCAGAGGCAACAACAACGACCCGATTTCCCTGTTCAGCTGTATCGATTGCCCTTTGAGCGGCTCTTTTAATTTTTTCTGCGTTAGCTACAGATGTTCCGCCGAATTTTTGTA
>CAYTQR010000019.1:0-10517 GCA_964440045.1 uncultured Planctomycetaceae bacterium
TGCAATACAAGATGTGTTGCACTGCCGATAACCAGACTGTCAGTTCTATCTGAAAGAGCTTCAAAAGATTCAAATGCAAATTCGTAATCGGCCTCGGCAAACTGTTCGGCTGTCTGGACAAGAGAAGTAACGGACTGTTTTGCCTTAATAGAAGCAGCTTTGCCAAATGGATACTGCCAGCTTAATTTTCTGGTAATCTCCTCAAGCAACGGCTTGTCCGGCAAAGGTGATTTTATCTGGTCATATCGGCTGGCAGGATGTTTTTTTAATAAACGCTTTTCAAGCTGTGAAATTTCATCTGTCCTGTATATCTTCAAGTCAAAGATGTTTTCAGATTTTTGGGTAATTTCCACCGGCGGTTTAAAATAAGTATGCAGTTTTTGATATTTCCCAAGAGAGAACAAAATCCAGTCAAGTTCGCTTTTTGCTTCTTCTATCAGCCAACAGGGAAGTTTTTCTAAATCACAAAGAGCAGCGTTGCTCAATAATCGGCTGTAATCATTTGATTTGGCCGAGCCGGAAAGGACCAGCTTATCACGAGCACGGGTCATCGCTACATATAAAATTCTCATCTCCTCAGCAAGACTTTGCTTTCTTTGTTTTTCTTTTATCACCTGCCAGGTAAGCGAAGGCAGCTTTGAGCCGCTGTTGTGCTCGATTATTCTAAGACCAATTGTCGCCTGATTGTCAGTAATACAATCACCGCTGTGGGAGCCAAACCGAAATTCTCTGTTGGTCTCAGCCAAAATCACAATTGGAAACTCCAGCCCCTTGCTTTTGTGAACACTCATTACCCTCACGGCATTTGCGGCGGAGCTGTCCGGCTCGGCAGGAGCCCAGTCGCCGCCGGATTCGAGGAGCTTTTGCAGGAAATTAACAAACCGCCACAGTGAGACACAATTGAAGCTGGATGCGAAATTTTCAAACTGTATCGCCCGCTGATGAAGCTTTAGCAAATTTGCATGCCGTTGCGCCCCGGCCGGCAGAGCCGAAACAAAAGCCAGTAAATCAGTCTGAGAATAAATTTTCCAGATTAAATCGGCTAACGAGCCACGACGAGCAAGCGTACGCCAATGGTCGAGCTGCTGCAAAATGCCGGAAACCTTCTTTTGCAGGTTTTGAACGTCAGATTTTTTTGTGACAGATTCAAGCAGTGAATAAAAATCAGTTTCCTCTCCTTGATGATTTTTTACAGCTATCAGTTCGGTATCGCTAAGACCAAAAATCGGACTTCTCAAAACAGAGGCGAGCGGTATATCCTGGCGGGGATTGTCTAACACCTGCAGCAGTGAAAGCATATCATTAATCTCGGTGGCCTCGAAATAGCCGGTAGAGCTGTCGCTTATTACAGGTATATTTGCCGAGCGGAGTATCTGGACATAATTATTGGCACGTGATTCGAAGGCCCTTGTCAAGATTGCAATATCGCTCCAGCGACAAGGGCGATACGAGGCACTCGTTTTGTCATAAACTTCAAACCTTTCGATCTCTACAAGTTCTTTTATCCGATTGGCAACCGTAAGAGCTCTGCGATTTATAGCATTCGAAGAAAGAATGCTCTCTGCTTCGCTATCGTCCTTATCATCATTTTGCTGTTGTTCCGCGGGGTCGTCGTCAACGATAATAAGTTCGACATCAGGATTGTTTTCGGCCTTGGCTGATAAATTACTGCCGGGCTTTAGAGCGGTGTTTTCGTCATAATCTATCGCAGCGACAGATTCGGTCATAATGCGGGTAAAGATTTCGTTGACGAAATTCAAAATGCCCGGCTTTGAGCGGAAATTTTCATTTAAATCGACACGGGATTTCGATTCGTCGGTTTTTGCCTTGCTCAGGCGCCCGACAAACAGGCCGCAATCGGCGCCGCGCCAGGCATAGATGCTTTGCTTGACATCACCAACAACAAAAACCTTCGCCAAGCCGCTCAAAGAATCGATTATTCTCTGCTGGACAGGATTTATGTCCTGATATTCGTCAACAAAAATATATTTGTATTTATTTTGCAGCTGGACAGCGATATCAGATGGTTTGGGGGTATCGACATCTCCATTTTCAGACAGCAATTTCAGCATATACTTCTCAAGGTCGGAAAAATCCACACAACTTAGCTCGCGTTTTCGCTGTTGATAAGCAAGGTCGAATCTTTTAACAAGCTCAATTAAAACTTTCGTCTGAACAGAACAGGCCCCTGCAACAAGGCCGGTATAATCAGGATTGAGTATCGCAAGCGAAGAAAGATTTTTAAAATACTTTATCGCTTTTATCGCAGGCGATAAAACAAGTTCTCTGATTTGACTATCAAGACCTTTAGGCTTATCAGACCACCTGAAACCATCAAAGCTATTTAAAAGTTCGGAAAAAGACTTGAAATTATCCTTTTGGAGAAAATCTATTGACAATAAAATTGTCGCCAGACACTGGCCCCCAATCTGCTCTTTCCAGTGGCCATTGGTAATTTTCTCATCAAGATTTAATGACCATTCGAACTGTTCCTTTAAGGTTTTGAGCTTATCGAGAATATTCTGCTTTTGATTTTTAACGGCATCGCAAGAAGCTGAAATTGCCGCATCATTGAGAACGGCTGCCCTATCGAACCAATTTTGACGGGAAACTACGGTATCGAGAAAATTGCTGATATCGATAATACAGTTTAGGAAATTATGTGAAGGATTTGATACCGCCCTGCCCTGGAGAAGCTGGTGCATACCTTCGGGCATATCCCGCCAGGCTTGTTCAATAATCTGAGCAAGTATTTCAGTTTTTATAAGTTTACTTTCATCTGCATCCATCACCCTTACAGCAGGGTCAAGGCCAAGCCGATGAAAGTGCTCAACAATAACACGCCGGCAAAAAGAATGGATTGTACTTATGTCCGCGCTGTCGAGCATAAGCAATTGTTTGCGAAGATGCATATCTTTCGTTTTTAAGGCAGCATCTCTTAAGCATTGAGCTATCCGCTGATTCATTTCACCTGCGGCAGCTTCGGTAAATGTCAACACAAGAATGCCGGAGACATCAGGGCACAGAACAGAATCGCTAATCATCCTGACGGCCCGCTGCGAAAGCACGGTCGTTTTGCCGGTACCCGCTGAGGCTGCAACGGTTATATCGCCATTCTGCGATTCGATTGCCTGTTTTTGACGTTTAGTCCAGTTCATTTAATCGATTCAAGAAATTCTGATTTCGAAATTTTCCCAACTTCCGCATAATCGTTTATCTGCCAGTCGAACCGGCAAAGTGATTTATACGGGCAATATGTACAAGCGGTATTTTTCACATACCTGTAAGGTTTTATATCGATTGCCCCGGCAAGTATGCCGCAGCCAAATTCTTTCAACTTACTTTCCGCAAAAGATAAAACGGCTGAAAAATGCTCATCGGTTAAAAGCGAACTTGTCTCGTACCTGCCAAATTGTTTTTTGTCTTTTGTTATCTGGAAACTGTAAAACGGACTATTGCCCGCATCGGTTTTGCTGTCTAAGATATCGAAAAATTCGCCGTTAAAAATACCCCTGGGTTTTCTTTTAATTTTGCCAGTATTTTTTTCGATTTGGCTCAAATCCGCCAATTTAGGCGAAGCCTGGATTTGGAAATAAAAGGCGCCAAGAGGAATAAGGTTTTTATTTTTCTCAATAGTCTGATTTTTTACCGCAAGCAAGTATATCGGCAACTGCAAATCAAGACCCGCTGCAAATAACGACCAATTAATTTTAGCTTCCGAAGTCTTGTAATCCACAATCAGACAATAATTTTTGCCGGCTTTGGATGTAACATCGGCCCTGTCGATTTTGCCTTTGACTTGAAGTTTTTTGCCCTTGCCCAATTCGATATCAATTGCAGACAAAACAGTTTTGTCGCCAAAAGAAATCTCAGCGGCAACCTGAGTGAAAGCCCCGGCCGAGGCGATTTGAGAAAACTCTGATACAGCATTTTTGACCATCTCGGTTGCTGAAAGAATGATAAAACTGTTGTGCTTAGTCCTTGAATTGAAACTTTTCAGGAACGAGTCCTCTATAAGAAGTTTTTCAACTGATTGATCAATAAGCTGATTAATGACATCTGATTTCACGGTTGAGAAGGCCAGATTCCTGTTTTTTAGATTATAAAAAAGCTTTTGCAGAACACCATGAAAGAACAGTCCCAGACTGAAGGGTTCCAATTCGACGGTTCGTCTTTCCTTTAATTGGAGAATATGTTTTGCAAAATACTGATACGGACAACTGGCAAACGATCTTAGCCTCGTTGCGCTTGTATGGACAACACCCCGGGCAGGTAAATTGTCGAGTCGAGCAATATTTTTATACTCAATACCTGATTTGACTTTAGCCAGGTCATAATTTTTCGATGCGGCATCAAGCAGCCATTTACATTTCGCATCCAAATCATCCTGCAGATATAAATTATCCCTGCCGAGCCTTGATGCAAGAAGGCCGGTTAAATCAGACTTGTTTAAAATATCTGCAAAAGAATTGCCAAAATATTTTTCCTCTTCGAGGTCAGTAAATAACGATTTCAACTGGCTGACGAGAAAACTGGGCTGAACTTCGTTGCCTTTTTCGTCAACTATAGGATATGTGATATACAAATAACGGCTGGGACGAGTAAAAGCGATATAAGCAAGGTATCTGCGTTCGATAAGCTGCATAGAGCCTGACTCGGCCAATTGGAAGCCGGCGTCAGAAGTAACTTCGCGGTCATTATCGCTTAGAATACTGTCATAATAGAGAGGCACGGGAAACTGCTGTTGGGTGGCGCCGATGAGAAAAACAGCTTTTAAATCCGGATGCCTGCTTCTTTCAATTGAACCGACAAGAACCTGGTCAAGTGCGGGCGGAATCAAGGCTACCGTCATTTGAGAAAATGCGGAACTGATTATCACGGCATATTGTTTGACGGTAAGAGAGGCATCTTTGAAAATATAAACAAAATCGTCCATCAGTTGTGTAAACTGAGCAAAAAACTGCTGATGTAGCTGGGCATCGTCAAGTCTTTCGGTATCAAAAGCGGTTTTGGTCCAATCGGCCAACTGACCTCTTATATTTAAACTATCAAGAAAACCAAAAAGTCCATCACGAAATTGCTCCGCTGTAATAGTACCGGCACTTTGCAGTAAAATTTGGAACTGTAAAAGATGTTCGGTTGCCTTATGGCGTATTTTTTCGATTTCTCCATTATCAAAACCAATATCGTCAGGCGGCGCAAAATCCCACGGCTCTATCTGCAGCCAGTCATTTCCTTCAACGCCGAAGGCAAGGCAGTAATTTTCCAGCTTGTCAACCTCGGCTCGTGTTACGGGAACAAGGTCACTTTTTAAATAATTTATTACATCATTCGTAGTAATCCTGTCAGCGGTAATTTTCAGTGCGCTGATTATCAACTCCACTGCAGGATACTGCTGCAAATCTCTTCTGCGATCGATGAAAAATGGTATATTAAAATCGCCGAATATAGCTTGTATGAAATGGCGATACTGGTCGATATCAGATGCGATAACAGCAATATCGCGCCAGCGGAGATTTTTCTCTCTTACAAGTCGGCAAATCTGCCGGGCAACAAAATCGACCTCAAGCCGCCCCTTTGCACAAGCGGTAATCTTTATATTATCCTGTGCAGAAACGGCTGGGGTCTGGTCGAAACTAAAAATGTTCCTTTCAAGATGAATTAACGCTTTGGAATTTTCGAAACGTCTGGGCTCTTTTAAAATAATAGGTTTTTCAGTTTTCAGTTTAACAGAGCCGATTAAGGAATTAAGTTCCATATAAGTCTTTTGGGTAGGATAAAAAATGCTTGTAAAATCATCTTCTGCCGTGGTTGGGCCTGCCCCGCAGCACGCTACAGCGGGGTCGAGACAGAGAGCAATTTTAGATGAAGCAGAAACCTTTAAGAGCTCGCCCAGTAAAAGTAACTCAGAAGTGGTAAAGCCTGCAAAACCATCGACCCATAACAAGCAATCCTTTAAAAACGGCGTACGGGCGACAGCGTCTTTGGCAAGGTTTAGCTGATTGTCGCTATTTAAAAAATTGCCCTCTACAAAGGCAAGATACTGTTTATAAATAAGATTAATATCGACAAGTTTGCAGCACGTTAGCTCCGATGCGCCAGAACTTTTGAGATTTTCAACGAGTTTATCTACATCTGGGGGGGCTTTGCCGTACTTTTGCAGTTCGCAAATAGTCCGCCCCAGCGAAACTGCTGTGCCATATCTCGCTGCCGCTGAGGAAAAAACTTCGAGTTTTTCTCCCATTTGGCAAAGCAGACGATGAACAATCATATCCCGCCCCTGCTGTGTTAGCGGCCTTGCGGCCAAATTTTTACCGAAAATCATAAAACAGAGACGCTGAAATGATAAAACGTGCAGTCGGCTGTAACCTTTGATTCTGCTATCTGTCAGAATCGCCCTTTCAGCCTGATAGGTAGCCTGCTCGGGAACAAGGAAGACAAGACTTTTTTCGCTTTTGTCGTCCAAAAGAGATTCGATAATCTCTTTTATGCAAAGCGTTGTCTTTCCTGTCCCGCTTTTGCCTAATATAAATTGAACGGTCATAAATCAACCACGGATTTCATTTTGATCGGTTATTACCATCCTCGCAATATAATGTTAAAGAAAATCTACAAGCCGTGCCACGTAGTATGAATTATCACACCATTTGCATCTGTGTAAACATCTATTGCTCTACAAGTTGGCGTAACAGCATAAAAAGAATATAGGTTTTTGCCTCGACAGAATTGCTTATCTTTAATTGGGCCATACTCTATCACGTCTTCTAACTCATATTTTTCGCCCTTCGGCAAACCTAACTGCTCCTTTATATCTGTCAGTTTTATTCCAGGTCTTGCCAGTGATAACATATTCAGAAGTCTATTGCTTGCGTTTCTTTCTAAAAGAATGAAGAATGAAAAGATAAGTAATAAAAATGTAGTTGTTGCCGATACCCCTAGTGAAATTGCCAATACGGTAATGGCTTTTGATGATGTTTGTTTTTCCATTTTTAACCTCTAAATAAACTAATTCTTATTTTTCCGGCACTTCAAGTCCGAGTTCGGCCAGGACGGTTTTCATATCTTCCCAGAGGCGCATATAAATTGCTTAATTCGGAGCTTTATAAATAACTTTCCCATTCTTAAGAACACTTTCGAGAAAACCGCTTTTATCTTTGGAGCGGCACAGCAAAACAGGCTCTATCCGCTTATTTACGCTACGAACAAGGCCGAATAAATCCGTGCTTACTTTGAGATAATCGCCGTTGAATTTGTCCACCACCACGGCGATATCTATATCGCTTGATTTTGTGGCAGTGCCTTTGACGTGTGAACCGTAAAGAACAACCATACTAACCGGCAGATAATCTGCGACCTTTTGAGCATATAGCCGGGCTATTTCAATAACTTTTTTATCCACGAATAAAACCCCTTCGTTTTTTTATAAAGCTCCTCACATTTTTTACCGTTGAGCGATTTCAATAAAAGCTCTTTGTCTTCCGGATAGCGAGCCCGAATATTAAGAGGCATAAGCTCATTGAAAAGCAAAATATGCTCCTCTTTGGCTTTTTTTTCAAAGCCGCTCTTCTCCGAAAGAATCAGCAGGTTGTGAGTGTAAGGGGGTTCTTTCTTTCGGTTGTACCAGAAATACGCTTTAAGTGATTTTTCAGCAACCTGATGGCACAAAAAACCAACATATAAAAATCGCTTTTTGTCCAGCATTGCTTTTGCGCTGACCAAATCATAATATGCAGTGTCCATCCAGTATTTAACTTTTTTGTTTACGCCCATATCATTTCCTTCTCGTTTTCCTGTATTTTCTCAGATTTTTTCATTTTTGTCAAAACCTGCTTTCTTCCTAACTTTTACCTTCCGGCGCCAGCAGGCCGAGTTCGGTCAGGACGGTTTTCATATCTTCCCAGACCCGCTGACGATTTTCGTGCGAATAATTGCGCAATAGATAGGCGGGGTGATACGTCGGCATAAGCTTTACCGGAGGTGAAAAATCTTCAAAATAAAAATCATAAAACTTGCCGCGAAGCTGACCTATCGGTTTATTGGTCTCTAAAAGAGTCTTAGCGGCAGGTGCGCCAAGCGCAACGATTACCTTCGGCCTGATTAACTCAAGCTGCCTTTTCAGGAACGGCAGACAGCTTATAATTTCATCAGGACGCGGGTCACGGTTGTCGGGCGGCCTACACTTTAAGATATTACAAATATAAACATCGCTTCTCTTTAATCCCATCGCAGTGATGATTTTGTCCAGAAGTTGACCTGCCCTGCCGACAAACGGACGGCCTTGTTCATCTTCATTTGCGCCGGGTCCTTCGCCGACAAAGACAATATCAGCGTTAGGATTTCCTTCGCCGGGGACAGAATTTTTACGCAAATCGCCAAGCTGACATTTCCGGCAGGCTTTAACCTCTTCGGCTATTTGTGCAAGCTGGGGTTTGACATCGTTGTTTTGCGGCTGGACAGATTCCTGCTGACTTTTCACAGTAAAACCCGTAAAAAAGTCCTCCAGCTGAACATGCTGGTCGAAAACCTTCTTTAAATTCCTCTCTTGCGCCATAAGCATAATTGTAATCACAATCCGAGCTATGGGCAATAAAAAAGGGCATTTGCCATAAGACAAACGCCCTTTGCAAGTTAAGACATTTTAATTTTTTTTTATACAACACCCTGGGCAAGCATTGAATCGGCAACTTTGACAAAGCCGGCGATATTTGCACCAATAATATAGTTGCCTTTTGCACCATATTTTCCAGAAGCAGCGCTGATGTTCTTGTAGATATTGACCATAATGTTCTTCAGCTCGGCATCTGCACGCTCGAATGTCCAGGCATAACGCTGAGAGTTCTGGGCCATTTCAAGACCGGAAACCGCAACACCGCCTGCATTAGCTGCTTTGCCGGGCAGGAAAGCGACTTTGTTCTCAATTAACAGCTCGGCCGCGTCTGGAGTGGTCGGCATATTTGCACCCTCGCCAACACAAATACAGCCGTTCTTAATCAGGGCTTTTGCGCCTTGGGCGTCGAGCTCGTTCTGTGTAGCAGATGGAAGAGCTATATCGCACTTTACGTTCCAAATGCCGCCGCAACCTTCGGTATATTTTGCACTTTTGTGGATCGCAGCGTATTCCTTAATTCTCTTTCTTTCAACTTCCTTAAGCTGTTTTACGGTATCGAGCTTTATGCCCTGTGGGTCATAGATAAAACCATTTGAATCGCTCATGGCGACCACTTTACCCGCGAGTTGCTGGCCTTTTTCGACAGCGTAAATAGCTACATTGCCGGAACCGCTAACAGTAACGGTCTTACCTTCGAAACTCTGGCCCTGCTCCTTGAGATACTCATCAACGATATAGACCAGGCCGTAGCCGGTTGCCTCTGTACGAACCAGGCTGCCGCCCCAGTTTAGTCCCTTGCCGGTGAGTACGCCGGTGAATTCATTACGAATTCTTTTATACTGGCCGAACAAAAAGCCGATTTCCCGACAGCCGACGCCAATATCACCGGCTGGTACGTCCGTATCAGGACCAATGTGCCTGCAAAGCTCGGTCATAAAACTCTGGCAGAAATGCATAACTTCGTTGTCACTTTTGCCCTTGGGGTCAAAATCACTGCCGCCTTTGCCGCCACCCATCATAAGGCCGGTAAGTGAGTTCTTGAAAACCTGCTCAAAACCCAAAAACTTGATAATGCCCAGATAAACGCTCGGATGAAAACGAAGGCCGCCTTTATAAGGGCCGATGGCACTGTTAAATTCAACACGGAATCCCCTGTTGACCTGAACTTTGCCGTTGTCATCAACCCAGGGCACTCTAAACATTATTGTACGTTCAGGCTCGACTATTCTTTCAAGAACACAGGCATCAACATATTGCGGATTTTCGTCGAGTACAGGACCTAAGCTGTCCAATACTTCCTTCACGGCCTGATGAAACTCGTTTTCGCCGGGATTACGCCTGAGAACAAGCTCATACACGCTTTCGATAGTCTTTTGGGCTGACATTTTTAAACCTCCATAAAAAATTAGGTTTTTAGTTGCTAATACTATAAAATTTGTTAATAATACACTTCATAATACAGACTCGTAATAAACCGTATCTATATTGAAAATACGCTTAAAAAGCACAAAAATCAAATTTTAAATCTTAATAAGTTCAATAAGTTTTACTTATAGTTGGCTGTTAGTTTGTCGATGATAACTGGGTTAGGAGCTATTTCTTATGCAGGTTGAAACATTACAGATTTTCTGCGATTTGGCAGAGTTGAAAAGTTTTTCCCGTGCAGCGGAGAAAAACATGATAAGCCAGTCTGCAGTTTCACAGCAACTCGGGCAGCTTGAAATGGCGTTTAATACACAGCTAATCAACCGCCATAGAAAATCGTTCGGTTTAACCGAAGCTGGAGAACTGTTCTATAATACGTGCAAAGACATATTGAGCCGATATGAAAATTTTCAGAGTAGTCTCAATTACCTGAAAAATTCAGCCAAGAGCAGAATCAGTGTGGCTGCTATTTACAGTATAGGTA
>CAYTQR010000019.1:10527-20873 GCA_964440045.1 uncultured Planctomycetaceae bacterium
AAATTCATAACACTTCATCCTGATATTCATCTGGACGTGGACTATTTAAGTGCAACCGATATATATAATCGTCTGCTACTCGGCAAAATCGATGTAGGACTTGTTGCCGTGCCGCACAACCATCCGGAAATACAGGTTTTTCCTTTCGCTTCTGAGCCGTTGGTTCTTGTGTGCAGCACAAAACATCCGTTCGCAAAAAAAACAAATATCGATGTCGATATATTGCAATACCAGCCGTTTATTGCCTTTGCAAAAAACCTGGCAACCAGAGACTGGATAGACCAGCTTCTGCTGCGTTATAACGTCGTGGTGAAACCTGTGATGGAGTTCGACAATGTCGAAACTATAAAACGGGTAGTGGAAATAAACACCGGCGTAAGTATAATGCCGCAGACAACTATAAAGAATGAACTGGCAAATAAGACTTTAAAAGCGATACCCTTTTCAAATGAAAAATTTGAAAGGCCCACCGGTATAATAATAAGAAAAAATCGGGTTATGAACGATAATTTAAAAGCATTTATAGAACTTCTTCGCGGCAAAAGTGCTAAATAGCTTATAGTTGGTAATATTATGAAGATTAAAGCAGTAATATTTGACCTGGACGGGACGATAACGGCGCCGTATTTTGATTTCGATATAATTCGAGCTGAAATCGGATTGCCGCCGGATGCAGGGTCAATTCTGGAAGTAATGGAAGAGATGGCGGCCAATGAGAGGAAAAGAGCTGAAGAAATTCTGTATAAACACGAGCAGTTGGCAATTGAACATTCAATACTGAACAAAGGTGCGAAAGAGACTCTCAAACAACTGCGTCAAATGGGAATACATATTGGGGTGCTGACGAGAAATACCCGTTCAAATGCCTCGGCGGTAGCAAAAAAACATAATCTTGAGTTCGACGCTTTGGTTGACCGTAACGACGGGCCGGTAAAACCAGACCCATTTGGAGTCAAAAGGCTTTGCCAATTTTTCAAGGTTGCCTCGGGCCAAACCGTGGTAGTTGGAGATTATCTGTTCGACCTGCAAAGCGCAAAGGCCGCCGGTGCGATAGCTGTTTTAATTAAAACCGGCGAAAACGCTGATAAGTTCGGCTATCTGGCAGATTATATTATTGACAGTCTGGATGAAATTATTGATATAATAAAACAGAATGAAAAATAGACTTGTGATATTGATTTTAAATGTCCTGCTTGTGTGCCGGTGCTTCGCCTCGGCCTGCGAGCCGAATGATATTCTGCAAAAACTAAATCAATCGGTAAAAAATATCAAAAATCTCTCAGCTAAGATTGAATACATACACGCTCAACCTTTATTCGATACACAGACAGTCAGGAGCGGCAAACTCTTTTATATTAAAGATGCCAATAATTGTGCACTCAGGATAGATTTTCTGACGATAAAACAGGATGATTCAGCTAAGCAAAAGCAAAGAGAGGATTATGTTTTTGACGGCCTGAAACTTACAAGAATTGACTATCAGAGTAAATCAGTAATTACGGAACAGCTTGCAAAAGATATTCCGATTGAGCCTTTTGAACTTGTACAAAGTTATTTTCCCATCATTGGGTTTTCAAAGCCCGGCGAACTCCATCAGCAGTTTGATATAAAACTTCAGCAAAAAACAGACAAGCAAAAATTTATTACTTTAATCCTGATACCAAAAGAAAAATCGAGATTCTTTAAAATATATAAACAGGTAGATATAAGAATAGATTCTAAAAATTTCCTACCCTTTGACTTTTCCGGATTGACGCTTGAAGATGAAAGGATAGCGATAAAATTATCTCAAATGGATATTTCGACTGCGGTTAAAAAAGAAGTTTTTAACATCGTTATACCTGCTGATTTTGTACAGACAAAAAAGTAGCCGTTGGCGAAATTAATTTTTGACAGGATAACAGGATAAAAAAAATAATAAAGGTATCAGGAACCTTTTTTTAATCACAGATTACACAGATTTTACAGATAATTATTTAACTATTTTTTAAATTAAACTAATCAGCGAAATCAGCGATAAAATTAATACTACACAAGAATAAAGGTGCCAAAAAAATGATCTGTTAGATGATTGACAGGATAAAACCGTGAACGCTTACTAAAAAATAGTGGGAGCAGAATCGCCATTCATCCTTAGTCAGATTCAGGACACATCATTATATACTCACGAACCGCATCCATATTGGCTGTAGCGACTGCAATTTTGTCATCTGCCGCACCATAGTAAAGATGCAACCGATTGCTTTCCTTGTTTACCGTCGCTCCGCTTGCAAAAACGACATCACTGACATCGCCAATTCTTTCATAACTGGCCCGCGGGCCGAGAATCCATTCTTCGCTTCTGCGCAGAACCTTCCACGGCTGCTCAAGGTCTAACAGAGCTAAGCCAATACGATATATGTGTCCTGCGGTGGTAGCCCTTACGCCATGATAGAAAATCAGCCAGCCTTCGGGAATTTCTATCGGCTGACAGGCAAGACCTACCCGCTGACCGTCCCAGAAAGCATGCCGTGTCCGCAAAAGAATCCTGTGATCGCCCCAGTGTTTCAAATCAGGAGATGAACTGAGCCAAATGTGCGCTTCACCTTTCACTATCGGCCGATGAATAAGAGCAAATCTACCATTGAATCTCCGAGGAAAAAGACATGCGTCCTTGTCCTCCGGCGGCAACATAGCTCCCATTCTTGCGAACGTGTGAAAATTCTTGGTGATGGCAAGAGAAACCAAAGGACCACCTTCGCTGAACGATATGTATGTAATAGCAAATTGGCCCTGCTCCTCCAGCCAGATAATACGCGGGTCTTCCAATCCCCAACGTTCCTCATGTGAGTTATGATCAGCCTCCATCGTAGGTTTATCGTCTATCTGCCAGTTCGTAAGACCATCCTTGCTCTTGCACAAAGTCAAATGAGAAAACCCACGCAAATCTTCCACTCGTGCGAGCAGTAAAGTGCCATCGGCAAGTTTTATTGCGGCAGGATTGAAAACAGCATTAACCGGATACGGCCAATCCTTCGCTTCGAGAATCGGATTGCCCTCATACCTTCTGAAAAGGTCACGAGCAAGATGCTGACGAGAACCATTGGCCATTGTCTGGTCCTTCAAACAGTTAACTCTGTAAGCAAGCGCAACGATACGCCGGCACTTTAGTGAAATCGACAAAAAAACAGGGTTACTAAAGCCCAATTTCGGGGTTTTTAAGGAAAAATTATTCGCCACGGTGCGATTCATCGCAGTATAGGCTGCTGCTGCAGGACCGCGTCGCAACGGGCCGGACTGAACTGCTGATTTTCCAGGTCTTATAAAAAACGCTTAATCAAGAGGCAAACTAAGAATGTCTAACAAAATCTATCAGATTTGACAAAATCTTATATCCTGCTATAGTTTCTCTCTTTCCTTAAAAAGGAACTGTAAAATGCAAATTGACAGACTGGTTTTAGGTGCTTATGAGACTAACTGCTATATAGTACGCAGAGACGAAAGCACGGCGGACTGCCTTATAATTGATACGGGCTTAAGCAATGAAGCCCTGATAGATTTTTTGAAGGAAAAAAATCTCAATCCTCAGGCGCTGATTCTTACCCACGGCCATGCCGACCATATCGCAGGCATAACTGCCCTGCGAAAGAGCTTCGACAAAATCAAGGTTTGCATTTACAAGGCTGATTCTCATATGCTCAGCGACGCCGCAAGCAATTTTTCATTTCTGGCAGGTATGAAAGTCACAACCGCACCGGCAGAGATTATTTTCGATAAGGAAGAAGAAATTGAATTTGCAAATCTCAAATTTCAAATCATTCACACCCCAGGTCATACGCCTGGAGGGATTTGCCTTTATAACAGCGATGAAAAAATTCTCTTCAGCGGCGATACGCTTTTTGCCGGCTCTATAGGCAGGACTGATTTTTCAGGAAATGATGTGCAAAAGAGTTTCGAGCAGCTCATTAAAAACATCAAGGAAAAACTGGTCCCTCTGCCGGACGATGTGACTGTTCTGCCGGGGCACGGCGAAGCTACTACAATCAAACAGGAAAAGTTATATAATTCCTTTCTGCGCTAAAGTAAACCCCGTTAGAGACAAGACGCCAAAGATACCTACCGGTCGCTGACAGTGGCCTGTCTCTAACGGGGCAAACTCTTAAAAGCCTGGTCAAAATCGGCACAAACTTTTGCACCGCAGGCCATAAGTCTATCCGCCGACTGATGGCCGGCCGGTAACAATAGACAATCCGCTCCCAGGACAGATGCAACCTCGTAATCGTGTACCGTATCACCTATCAGTAAAATCTCTTTAGAGCTAACAGTAATGTTTTTAAGAAGTTTTTTGCCTGCATCGACCTTGCCGTGCGCATAATAGTCATCAAGGCCTGTAACATTTTCAAAAAGATTATTTAATCCAAAAAATTCAAGGGCATCAACCAAAGAAGACTGCTGAGAAGCGGATAGAACTGACTGCAGAAAACTTCTTTCTCTGAGTGATTTTACTATTTGCTCTACTCCGCTTTGTAATTTGCAGCAAAAACGCTCAGCCTCATAAGCTTTTATGTATTCCTGCGCAACGTCATCAAAGAATTCTTTGTCGAAATCAAAACCGAGTCTTGTATAATAATTAATTACAGGAAAATCAAAATACATCTGGTATTCTGCAAGCGTTATTTTTCCCATCCCGCGGCAAGTCAGCATTCGGTTGAGTATTTCCACGCACAGCCAGGCATCGTCGAGAAGTGTGCCATTCCAATCCCAGATAATATGTTTGTATTTTATAAAATCTATCATCAGAACGGCAAGTTACTAAAAGAAATGGTCACAGTAAAGATTATTTTCTGTACTTTACTCTGCCGATGTGTTCGGTTCTATAACCATGTTCGCCTCTGCAGGGCTATTCGGCTCTGCGGGCATCTTAGGAGTGATTTTCACAAGTATTTTCCACCCTTCAAGCTGCTCGGTCCAGAGCGGGCGAGGATTATCGGCAGGAATTTTTATCGAAGCAAGTGCCCCAAAGATATGCTCAGCCTGTTCGGTATCTTTATTTGCTGTGAAATAATTATCGAGAACCTTTGGAATTTCCGTATCCGGCAGGAAATCCGAAGACAACAGGAAATTGGCAACAATCTGCTTGGCGGATTCTGTCTGGCCGGAACGCAAATGGACAT
Organism: uncultured Planctomycetaceae bacterium; assembly: GCA_964440045.1. Lineage (GTDB taxonomy): Bacteria > Planctomycetota > Phycisphaerae > Sedimentisphaerales > UBA12454 > JAFGGI01. The sequence goes on from CAYTQR010000019.1 coordinate 15,681, forward strand.
CGAGCAACTTTGCCGTTATCTGAGGTGTTTGATTAGGGTCAAAGCCCGACTGCAAAAGAATGCCATAATATTTTGCAGCCAATTCATATAACGCCAAATCGGCACAGTATTCCGCCATGGAGTACCGCACAGAAAACAAAAGCTGCATATCTTGATCGGCTTCCGCTTTATTTTCTGCCGTCTCAAACAGTGTTCTTGTCCTTGCCAGAATTAACTCGTCGTTTTTTGTTTTCGCCAGACCGGCAAACCTCTGAGCCCAGTTAAACAAAACATCGGCGTGGCAATGCTGAAAAATATTCATCATTGCATCTGCAGCCTGTTTTTTCTCGTCTTCTGATTCGGCATTTTCCACTATTGGGCCAAGCCAGTCAAGATCGTCTCGCGTACCTATCTGGCTGGCTGTCGAGACAAGTTCACTGCGAATCTTGATACTCAAATGACTTGTAAAACCTTTTTTCTTTAGAACTTCAAAAGCGCCCACCTGGTCTATCCTGATAAGACCAACAACAGCAGGAACTGCTATTTGATTGTTCTTACTGTCCACAGCTTCGATGAAAATATCTTTAAAGATTTCGCCTGCCGTAGCCATATAAAAACTATCGCTTCCGCAAAGACGAGCCATCTCCTCAAGAAGACGTCCCTTCGTTTGTTCATCAGCTGATTTCTTGAAGCAGTCCGCTATAAGCACAAAGTAAGGTTTTACCTGTGATTTTTCAAGACCGTTCTGTAAAAGAAGATTGCGAATCACCTCCGCTGCTGCAACCGGATTTGATTCTTTAAGGAATTCCGAAGCAATTTTTAAGGTCTCAATACGAACTTTACGGTCAATTTTGACTTCGGCGCCCGGCGACAGGGCAAAATTACAGACACGGGCAAGAGCAATCAGGATTTCTGTCTTTACGTCAGGTTTGCTTTCCGCCTTTAGCTGAACAAAAAGCGCATCGGCTGAATTTACATTCGTCAGCATGCCAAGCAGTTTTGCCGTCGCCTGCCTTATCGCAGGGTCGGGATCACAAATAAGGGCAATAATAGGTTTCTGGATGGCTTCAAGAGGCAGGGGCTTGCCGCTCTTTCGCCACATATTGATTTTTTCAATTGCCCACAGTCTTACAGAGCTTTGGTCAAACGCCAGATTGTCCGCGATAAACTTTCCGCGAGCGCTCTCGTCGGCAGTATTCTGATAAATGGTATCCAACGAAGAAATATACCTTTTCTGCCATCTTGAGACCTCATCAGAAAGCCGTCTTGACTTTTCTTCCTGTGTAAGCAGTTTTTCACGAAAGATATCGGTCCGACTTTTGCCCTTAAGGCTCTTAACGGTTTTTAACCACAATTTTTTATCACCAACAGCCGGCACCCATTCCTCTAACGCATTGGCCGCGGCAGAAGCAACCTCTTTATTATCACTGTCGAGAAGTCCTATCAGCCTTGAAACGGCTTCCTTGTCCGGACGAATCTGAAGGGCATAAATCGCATTTTTTTTCACAGAAGCCGAAAGTGCGGAGTCTTCTATTATGTCCTCAAGGTGTTTTTTTACCTGCCTGTAGTTAAACATCAACGATGCCTGGGCAGCGAGAGTTGCCACTTCGCTATTTTGAGTTCTGATAATAGTCATTAGAGGCCCAATAAAATCTCCTTCGTCAGGGATAAGCTGCGAAAAATCCCTGAATCGAATGATAGCTTTACATATGGAAGCCTGGGCAGCCGAATTGTCTTTGCCACAAAGGGCTTCGAGTAAAACCCGCCTTGTTTCAGACGAAGAAATCTTGAGCAGTTCAACAGCCGTTTCAATACGAATTTGCTCATCGGTTGAGTTGAGCAGCGCCCAGCGGTTAATCTTTAACTGGCCGTTTAGATTCGCGTCGGTATCATTCGGCTCAGCAAAAAGCGCCCCCGGAAAACAGAAAAACGCTAAAATTACCGAAACGAGAGTAGCTTTTAAGATTATAGGACAATAATGGTTCATACTTTAAAATCTAAATCCTGTTATTTCCAGTCTATGTACGCTTTACTGTTATTTTATGTTCAGTTTCGAGAATTTTCAAATAAAAAGAATAATTAGTTTCTATTAATAACTCAATAGTTTTAGGGCGATTTGTGTCGCAGCGCCAGGATTGACAATTTTGCCGCAGTTTTGCTTCATTTGCCCAAGCTTTTCGTCAGAACCGGCAAGTTCACAAAGCACAGGCCATAAAAGTCTTGCGGTCTTTTCGGTATCGCACAAATCATCCACTAAACGTCCGCAGCCGGCATCGACAAGATACTGCGCGTTAAGCTTCTGATGCCTGTCGGAGTGATAAGGATAAGGCAGGCAGATTGCAGGTGTACCTGATGCGGCGAATTCAGCAACACTCATAGCCCCGGCTCTGCCAATAACCAAATCGGCTGCAGCAAGCAAATTTGGCATATCGTCACAATAGTCTAAAACTGCGTGATTTATCTGGGCCTGTTTGTAAAACGTCCTTACAGTGTCATAATGTACGATACCGGCCAGATGGATTATCTGCCAATCGGAAGAAATCCCCTCTAACCGGTCGAGAAGATAGCCTATAACGTTGTTTATATTGGCTGACCCGCCCGAAGCGCCGGTAATTAGTAAAATCTTTTTTTGGGGATTCAAACCAAGCGATTTAACTATCCTCTCTTTATCGGTATTGAAAAAAGCTGAACGCAAAGGGCAACCGGTCACTATAACCTTGCGATGATTAACACCGAAACACCGGCCGGTCTTTTCAAACTGAACGAAAATATCTTTTGCGTAGCGGGCAAGTAATTTATTCGCTTTGCCCGGCACCGAATCAATATTCAGCATCGCTATCGGAATTTTTAAATCTTTTGCCCCAAGCGCCGCAGAAGCAGAGACAAAACCACCCGTACTGAACAGAACCGCTTGCTCAGATTGGTCGGAGGCTATCGTTTGAGTAACAATCTTTTTTGCGGAAAAAATTGTTTCAAGGAACAACAACATCTTATAGGGATTCTTTGAAAAACCCCTCACCGGCAAAGGGATAAAGCGGAAACCTGTGCCTGAAAGAATTCTGGCATCTATGGGTCTTTGACTGCAGAAAAAAGTTATCTTGCAGGATGGCTCTGCCTTTAAAAGCTCTTGCGCTACCGCGATAGCAGGATAAATATGACCGCCCGTACCACCGGCGGCAAAATAAACATGTTTCATACCACCTTGCTCCTTTTGGATATACTCATAAGGATACCAACTGCTGCCGCAGAATGAAAAAGATGCGTTCCGCCGGCACTTATATACGGAAGCGCAATACCTTTTGTCGGTAGCAGCCGGGTAACTACGCCGAGATTTACCACCGCTTGAGAGATTATTGTAAGGACAATGCCAAAGGCAAGCAACTTGCCGAGCGTTTCATCACATCTGCAAATTATAATAACGCCAAGAAGGAGAAAAAGCAAAAAAAGCAGAATAACAAAACAGACACCGAGAAAACCAAGCTCTTCAGCGATTATAGCAAATATAAAATCGGTGGTATCTTCCGGCAGATGACCGTATTTGCTTATTCCACGACCCAGACCTTTTCCAAACATCCGGCCTGTCGATATCGCGATAAGCGATTGTCTGACCTGGTAACCCGAAGTCTGTGCAATTGAATCATCCGGCCGAATGAATGATTTGATTCTATCAATCCTTTCAGGGGAAGAAAATATCGCAAATACAAAAACAGCAGCCATGACCGGCAAAGGCGTCAGAAAGTGCCACCAGCGGGCGCCTCCAATAAACAAAATTACAAGACTGATAAAGGCTACAAATACGGCTGTACCAAAATCTTCAACTACAATAAGCCCGACAATTAGCCCTATAAGAAGAGACAACAGCACAAAGACTTTGAATTTTTTTATCCTCTCGCCGAGCCTAACGGAAACTGCAGAAATAAACAGGACCAGCGACCATTTTCCTAATTCGGACGGCTGAAAGTTTATCGTTACAGGCCCTGCAGGAACTCTAAACCATCTCCGGGCAGCGTTAACCTCTGCTCCAAAAATAAGAACCAGAATAAGCAATACCACGCTTACAAAAACAAGCAAAACAGATAAGTTGAAGACCCATCCTTTCGGGCCGTCAAAGCAAAAACCCAATTTTCGATAATCAGGCAGGGAAAGTCCAAATAAAATGGCGATTGAAACTATAAAAAAAGCAATCTGGCGAAATTCAGGGTATGAATAAACTCTTGAAAAGTCATATTCAGCATTAATCCTGGCGCTTGCACTGAAAACAAATATCACTCCTAACGCCATTAGCGTAACAACAAGACAGGCTGTTATATTAGCAATGGTTTTACCCCCACACCAATTTACAACTCGACCGAAATTTTCATTCTTGTGGCCCGATGAATATTTTCCGTTGAGCATCTTCGAAAATTACCTGCTCTGTACCGTCATAAATAATCGTCTTTGTGATAGCGATGTCTGTTCCATCATCGACAGGGATAGTCAGATTAAAAATATAAGAATCTGTGTTATTTTTCGCGCCGGTAAAGTCCCAGTTTACCTTTATAGGCTTATTATCCTCAGGTCCACAGACCAAATCATTAGCATCAAATTGCCCCGGTGCAAATAAAGCCTTAGTGCATTTGTCTTCCGGATTAGCTTTGTTTTTCAGGATACAAACCCCTCCGTCAATAGTGGGTTTTCGGTCAGTTTCGACAGTTGCCATAATCTTATCATACATCTTTAGCTTTCTGCTCAATGAAATTGTCTTTGCCGAACTGATAAACAAGCCTACACCGATAATTGTCAAGACAATTGCCAGCCCTACCGCAGAGGTTACAATTCCCGTTATTGCAAAACCTTTACCTCTGAGCATGCCGCCGGATTTATTAATGCGATTAAGCGCAATTATTCCGAAGACAAGGCTGATTATCCATACAATACCAAATACTCCCAATAACGAAAATCCGCTTATACCTAAAATCATTGCAGTTATCGCCATACCGCTCGTTTTGCTCGGCTGACTGTAAACAAAAACTCCACCGCAGCTTTGGCAAATCGCAGCATTTTCAAGATTCTCCGCACCGCATTTTTGACAATACATAATTGACCCCGCTAAAAATTTATCACAGCTATTCTAATACAGCCATAAAAGATATTCAACCCTAATAAGCTGTCTGTAAAAAGTTTTTGGATATTATTATGTTGTTTAGCCGTCGCCGGCACGGCGACGATATTTAG
>CAYTQR010000020.1:0-6411 GCA_964440045.1 uncultured Planctomycetaceae bacterium
CCAGAAGAAATGTCTGAAGATCAATTAACTTTATTGCCGGATGGAAGTGGGTTTATAAATGTTCATGGTAGAGACACAAGATTAAGTCATAAACTCGGTAAAATGATGATTCCCTTGCAATCCACCGGACTCAAAGACAAGAACCGAGTTGAGATATTTGAAGGGGATATTGTTAGATTTACTCCCCAAAAAGGATCATCTTTTATTTCTAATATGGAAGATAATAAACCATTATTAAAATGTGTTGGAAAAGACAAAGATAATGCTCGTTGGCATTGGTATCAATTAAATGGTGAAATTCAAGGTTCCGGATATACATTTTGTAAAGATAATTGTGAAACAATTGTTGAAATCATCGGCAATAAATACGAGAACCTGGAATTATTAACTTAACCTTCAAGAAAGGAGCATTAAAATGCCAGAGTATAAAAAAGCAGGGGAATATGATAATGCAGGCAAGACCGGTGTTCTTGAATTAAACCACGAAGATTCACAAGACGAATCAAGCAAGATTACTATTTTAAAATTGTCCTCTGACGCCGATCAGGTATTCGATAACGAAGCTTTTAACTTATGCAAGGAGCTGAAGAGTATTGAACATTTCTCAGGTCGAGTTAATGAAATCAGAAAAACGCTGAAAATGAAATTTCCCGACAAAAGTGTTCTTGTGTATATGGAACCCGATGGAAAAGACGGTGAGTCTAAATTTTATTACAAGTGTCTCTGGGAACCGACTGTGATTGCCGCAAAAAAAGCGCAACCTGCGCAGCCAAAACAAAATTCGTTAAAATTTAGTGTCCAGGCAGGGGAGATGAATGATCCATCGAACTGACGATAATCAACTGGAGCTTATTCAATATCTCAGGTCCATAGTCGGCAATCACCGTGTCAAGATATTGTCTCAGGTGGATAATTTCTTTGATGCGGTGTTCACCTGGAAGGGTGAAAACATTTTTTTGGAGTTTAAAAGCAAAAAAGGGAAACTCTCCCCGGGACAAAACATATTACATCAAACCTGGGGAGGCAAGAAATTTATCGTCAGAACAAAAGATGATATTGACGAAGCGCTGGGAATAAGATGAAAGGAGAGTAATTTGACATACTACAAAAAAAAGTATCTCGATTGTGTGAAGATTTATCACAAGCTGCACGCCGAGCTGTCGAGTGTGACCATGAAATTGACTGTTGTTTTAGATGATGTTCCACTTCCGAAAGAAGAGAGGGATAAAATCGATGGAATCCTTTATGATTCGAGAAAAAGAATCGAGGAAATTGATATCGATTTTCGGAAATTAATTCGATCAAGAGAATTGTAAAAAAGTGGGGATTGCTTTTTTTAACAGTCAACGAAAGGAATAAGAATGAAATTATTAGCAATTAAAACACACAAAGGTTTTTATATTACAGATAACATTAATAACAATTATAGAAGCCAACCATCATTAAACGCATATAAATTTGATGGGATAATACCTGAATTATCTTTTCATCAAGATTGGGTATTTGTAAAATCAAAACCAAAAGTAATTACCAAAGAAGTATATCAACCACCGATCAACAAGCGGTTTGAACTGAGAGATCCAGTGAGTTTTCCTAATTTAAAAAAGGTATACAAAAGAGAAGAGGTTCTTATAGAGGAGGCAGATTATCATAGAGATACATCCGATACCTTTATTGATGAATTTAGCGAAACAAGATCTCTTTATGAATACAAAGAAGATAAACAGCCACCAAAAGACGAACCAGTAGAATTTGAATGGAATCAAATTGTAGAGCTAAAAGAAATACCAGACAAGGTTGGATTTAAATATGAAGTCTATAAGACTCAATGGGACTCTGATGGGGTAACGAATCTAACCGATAAAGATGTTAAATATAAAATGATTGACGAAATTGTAACACCTTCAATGTTAATTCATACTAAACCACCAGAATTAAGCGTGAAGGACTCTTTTGATATTATCAGGAGGCATGTAAAAGAAAACATCAACGGAAAATATGCAGAGATAACCTCAGATTATAATTTTCATTTCTGTGTTGAAAAAAAGATATTGCTTATAGAGCCAGAAGAGTATGAAGTTGACGTAAATGCTTTTAGAAAAAGAAGAAAACCAAAATATGAAAAACGATTAAGAAAAACTCGTGGTCATGTTGTTTTGGATATAAATAATGGCAATTGGAAATATGGAAAAACAATTAAGAAGTTTGCAGGCGACAATCTTGAGGACATGAAGAAAAGAATTGATGAATTTCTGAAAAATCTCTTGGAGGTTATCAATGAACCGTTGCAGGATTGTCCAAAATGTAAGGGTTATGGGGTTATTTCCATGAAGCCACCCGGCAGATGAGGATGTTTTGACTTGGTTTGAAGAACACAAAAACACGGTGATTTGTGGGGATGCTCCCATCATATTAAGAGATTTCCCCGATGGTTCCATTGGTTCTTGCGTAACATCACCTCCATACTGGGGACTTCGTGATTATGGTACTGCCACATGGGAAGGCGGGGATGAGGGTTGTAATCATATTATGGGGACATTGATAAGTGATAAATCCACGCTTGCGGGATATACAAGTGAAAATGTTAAGTTGAGAAACGAAGGTATGCCCTATAAAGACATCTGCAAAAAATGTGGTGCAAAGCGAATAGATTCCCAGATAGGTCTCGAAAAAACTCCCGAGGAATATGTCGAGAAGATAGTAACTATATTCCGGGAAATTCGAAGAGTGTTAAAACCTGATGGCACTTGCTGGTTAAATTTAGGGGATAGTTATTCAAGTGGAAGCGGGGGATATGAAAACAAATATATGCATAATAGTTCATCAGGCGTTCCAAGTGCTGGTGTTAGAAAAAAAATAGCTCCAAGTAAGCCCTTTGGTCTTCCAACTAAAAATCTTGTCGGCATTCCCTGGCGTGTAGCTTTTGCCTTGCAGAAAGATGGATGGTATTTGAGACAGGATATTGTCTGGAGCAAACCCAATCCCATGCCAGAATCGGTTCAGGATCGCTGCACTAAAGCGCATGAATATATTTTCTTATTTACTAAAAATGGTAAGTATTATTATGATTATGAAGCTATAAAAGAGCCTGATAATCCAGATGGGCGCAAGCAAACAATAAGAAAACAAACCAATCGATATAATGGCCCATTATTAAATAAATTTCAAGATATGGAACATGAAAGATGGACGGGGAAGCGCAACAAACGCTCTGTCTGGACGATAACAACAAAACCCTCCGATTGGGAATATTGTTCTAATTGTAAATCTTTATTTGTTGGCATTGAAAGAAATGCGATTAAAAAAATAAAAGTTATTATTGACGGTGAAGAAAAAACTAAAAAAATATGTCCGACCTGCAAATCGACAGATCATTGGATTGCTCATTTCGCAACCTTCCCGTCGGACTTAATAGAACCTTGTATTAAAACAACAAAAGCCGATGCTGTTATTCTCGATCCGTTCATGGGAGCTGGCACTGTTGCTATTGTTGCCCATAAATTACGTAGGAATTGGGTAGGCGTTGAATTAAATCCAGATTATGTTGACATGGCAAGTAAGCGAATCCACGAAGCCACCCGGCAGATGAGGTTGTTTTGAAATGGAATACTTTACCTGCTTTGCAGGCCTGGCGATAATCTTAGCGATGGTCGCCCAGGCGGTATCGATTTTTACAAATATTAAAAAAATTCCTTTCGGAGACCTTGAAAAACATATAAAAGATAGTATATTAAAAAATAGAAAGGAGTAAAAAGATGGACATGAGAGATTATTTAGAAATACTTAACCTGGTAACAGAAGCTATGTTGATAGCCGAGGATGGCAAAATTGATGAAGCCGAGGAAGATCGCATAGCCGAGCTCATAGCCCCGAAACTTGCCGAGCTTTATGAAAAGGAAGGTAAGCCAGTGGAAGAATGGGCTATCGTCAGGCTGCTGGTGAAAATTGCACAGAGAACTATCAAGGAGATCCAGAAAGAAGAATTGACCGAAATTTGACCGAATTATGACAGTGGTAAAAGAAGTTAAAACAAAGCCGACAAGGGCTTTATATAAAAGGATTTACCGAGCATATATTGCTGGCTTAAATCATGCCGGTTTGCGTGAAGCTTTTAAAGTCAGTCAATCGACTGTTGAAAGAGCAATAGATTGGTGCAAAAAAATCGGCATGGATGCCTTGCCAGAAAAAGATCCGATGGTTAAACAAACCTTAGAAGATATCAATTTTCGAAGGGCTTCGCTGGTAAATAAACTTGCGAAAGCTACAAATATCGGTGATATATACAAAATCAACGAAATGATAAATAAACTTGACGATAAACGACTCTCCCTCAAGGGTGTTACCGTGTACCGTGAGGGCTTGAATATAGAGCAGGCAGCCGAAAAAACAGATGATGAGTTATGGGTATTTATCGATGCAGAGAGAAAATTGAACGGGAATAATGATGAAAGTGAATGATAATGCCTCAATACCCCTCCCGAAAGCAATTAATCACAGAGGGCAAAAAACTCGGTGTTTATAATCTTAACAATAAACTTTGCCTTTTAGTCGGCAGCTCTCCCAGCTTTTTAAAAGATTTCGAAAACTTCAAAGCGAAATTCCCTCATATTCCATTCCATGTAATCGCAGTCAACAAAGCCTTGATTCATATCGAGAAGGTGGATCACTGGTGCTCCAGACATCCCGCATCAATCACGGATGCAAAATGGCGGGAACAGCGGCTTGACAAGGGATGGCAGAATAATTTTAAAACTCATACAAGTATCTGGAGGATGAAACCCGAGAGCTTGTGGGTTAAACATATCGATCATATCTGGAAAGTTTATGTTCGACGAGGGTCGTCGGCTTTATTCGGAGTTGGCTGTGCCATGGGAATGGGGTATAATGGCGTTGTTCTCTGTGGAGTCGAGCTTACCAGGATGTACCAAAGATATAAAAGAGAATTCAAGATGTTTAACAGAACTTTTCCGAATTACATCAAGTCCCAATCGGGATATTTGAGTCATAGAAATATTCTCGGTGAGCCGACAGAATCATGGTTAGGGAAAATTATTAACTAATATGAAACTATCTCCCGAAGAAGCAGCACTGGAATATATCCGCAGGGACTCTTATCGCTCTATGCGATATCTCGGTGGTTTCGATTATGTTCAGATGCATCAAGAATGGCATAATTTGTTGAATACGGTTCCCGAGTTTGCCCTAAAAGCATCCACCGGGCATGCAAAAACTACAAATTTTCTTTACCATTGCGCATGGAATATCGGCGTGAATTATGATGATCCCGATTTGATGATTGCTTTTTTTGCAAATAAATTTACTGAAGCTAAGTTTAGGGTTGAAACTATCGCAAAGATTGTTACATCTGAAAAATACAAAAAACTCTTCCCTTGGGTAAAACCCGATAAAAACAGCTTTAATAAAGAATATTTGAGATTTCACACAAAACATGCTTCAAAAGATCCACAACTTCACGGCATGAGTTTTGACAGTGAATGGACTGGAGTGAGAGTAAAATGGGCTTACATGGATGATGTTGTTGGATATAAAGCAGCAAGGGAAAGAGAAAAGCAAAAAATGTATATCAATAAATTCGAAACAGATTTGCAAGAGAGATTGCTTCCAGATCCCCACCTTCCATACATTTATACACCCTGGACAAAGACAGATTTATCAGCTCATATCGAGAAAGAAAAGTTATTACCCGTTTACATGTATTCTTATAGAAATTATGAAAAAGATGGTAAACTTTTGTGGCCTTCCTATTGGACAAAAGAAGCTATCGAGAAAAAGAAAAACGAAAAGCCTTTAGCGTGGAAGCATGGTAATTTGTTGATTCCACTTACCAGCGAAGAACAGGAGATATTTGATATTGATTCGTTTGTTTTTGTTTCAAATATTATGTTGAGTGATTTTTTAAGACCTACCCTGGGTGTTGACCTGGCAACCGGCAGGTACGAAGAAAGCGGGGGAAAACTCGATAGAAGTGCTCTAACGATGGGATTTGATTTTAGAGATTTCAAATATATTCACTTGATAAAACTTGTTGATGAAAAAGTTGGTCAATTAGTTAAAATAATAGATGATTATGATCAAAAATATAATTTTGCAGAAATTGTATTTGAATCAAATGCTTTTCAATATGTGTTTGGTGACTTACTGCCACCTCATCTAAAAAGAAAATGCAAGGCATCACCGACAACATCGAATAAATACGACATCAATACGGGACTCGAGGCTTTTGCAGAACAAATAAAGAATCAAAAAGTTAAATTTAATAGCGACATATCGCAAGAGGTTAGAGATGAATTTGAGCTTTATCCTTTTGGACATCATGACGATGCGGTTATGTCGGCCTGGATCTGGTGGTCAAATATGTGTAATTTCCAGGAAGGCAGGATCTTTTAAAAA
>CAYTQR010000020.1:6511-15793 GCA_964440045.1 uncultured Planctomycetaceae bacterium
CAGAACCAGACAACAACTTTTACCGTTCCGACCGATCCCTATGTGATATATAAAACCTGCGGACCCATCCATTCTGCCATTCATAAAATCATGAGCTGGATTTCAAAGTATTCGTGGAACCTAAACCTTGATAATGTGAATGAAAGGGAATCCTTTACATCGATTATTCGAAAGACAGTTATCGATCTACTCTGGAATGGCAACGGCTATTGGGATATAAGCAATGGTTTGATTTACTGCATACCGGCAGGACTTGTCAAGGTCGAGTGGGACAAATTAGCAAGTAGCAAAAATAAATCCTCTGAATTTCAGAAACTCCTGGGAGACAAGAAATATTCAATAAAAGATGAAGATGGGACAGACATACAAATTGACCGTGAAAATATTGTTCATTTCATTTTAGAACCGAATGCAATCGAGCTCAAGGGCAGCTCTAAAATCTCCTCCATTCAGAATGAAATCAATACTTATTACTACCTCTGCAATGCTGCATCAAAAAAATACAACCTCAATGAAATCGGAAAGTTTATCATCAATTTTGGAATCGATACAGATCCGCAAGATGCTCAGAGTTTTAAACAAAAGATGCTTTTAAATCAAAATCCGAACGAACCTTATGCAGTAACTACTAATAAAATGGATGTCCATGAATTCAATCAAAACGACAAGTTCGGTTCTGATTATATTGCCATTCAAGAGTGGTTCGGAAAGCTCGTTTATACGATTTTCGGCATGTCTGAAACCGACAGGGGAGAGATCTCCGCAACGAAGGCAAGCGCTGAGGTTCATCAATACCAGACACAATCCACCTTGATTGAACCGACCCTCGATGTTATTGCAGAGGAATGGAATCAATCAAAACTTAAAGACAAATATGGTGAATTTGAATGGCGGGAACCTGAAGTAGAAAAAGATATCAAGGAAGAATCACAACAAAAAAACAAACCGAAACTTGTGAAAGACGGGGTAAAAGACAATGCCGCTTCTATATAAAAACGCAACCGATGTGCAGCATTTCGATAACGAGAAAAGAGTAGCGTATTTCAAACCTATGGATCCACTCGATTTAATGCCCCCGATTACAACAAATAATTCACAGATAATCGGAGAACATTATTATTCAAACGCTGCCATTGAAGAGGTTGCCCATGAATTCAACAAAGACATAAGGATTATCGGCATTGACCATGAAAATATAGCACAATCAAGTCTTGTAGAGAATTTCATAGTTCGCGGCGGTTACAAATTTCCAAACTCGAATAAACCCATAAATGATGGTTCGTGGGTTGTGGGAATTAAATTCGAATCAGACGATCTCTGGAATGCAGCAAAATCGGGCAAGATTAAAGGGATATCTCCCGCAGGTCAATACCTTGACCGCTATTATGACAACACTCTCGATAAGTGGATTGTTAATAAATTGAACTGCAAGGAATTGTCTTTAATCATCAATAAAGAACCAAAAAACAAAGCGCCAATGCTTTACGCAAACGCCGAAGAAGGAGAAATCATGGAAGATCCAAGCAAAACAAAAGAACCCGAAAATAAGGCTGCCGATCCAGTAAAGGCAGCGCCTGAAGTAAAGAGCGAAAAGGTTTCAGGCTCCCAGGATAACGCATTAAATCAAACACTTGACAACCTAAATACCAACATTCAGGCGAATACCGAGGCTGTACTTCGCTCCGATCCGAATTACGAGCAAAAGGTGAAAGCACAGGAGAGGCAAAAGCTGATTGAGCATTTGACGAACTCGAAAGATCCGGCTGCAAAACAACTGCTTACGCAATTACAGCAAGCAAGCGATCCCCAGATTGTCGGACAGGGTTATGATATGACAAACCATCAGAACCTTCAGACTGAAGATGCTGCGAAGGCGCAAGGTGTTGGAGACAAGCAAACATTTCAGGAAACGAATATTCCTCCCGCAACTAAACCTTTTTCTCAAAAACAGTCCCCGGATGTATTTATTGACCCGAGTCAACATATCAAACAACAAACCGGTCAACAGCCAAAGCCTGTACCAAAGGAAATTGTGGAGAAAGCTCGGGAAATTGACAAAAAATATTCTCAGGATCGAACAAAAGATCCATGGCAAAAATTTGAAGAAGTTAATGAACTGGTAAGTTCTTACAATACAACATAAGGAGTAAAAAGTGAAAACAATAGAACTTCTAACAAGAATGTCTGCTGGCAAGAAAACAGAGGCTTTGGCGGAAGCATCAAGACAGTATAATTGCCATCCGCTTGCCTTGAGGCAGGCTATGAAGCTTTCAACGCAAGAAGCGTTAAGTGGAGCAGTTCCTGCTGGCATTGCATATCAAAATGCTGCAATGCAGATGGGCGCGACCGCTCCAGAGGATATTGTATATTCCCTTCCAGCATACGATCAACTCATACAGGACCTGGAGTTATTCGATAATGCCCTTCTTCCGCAAATTCCGAGACTACCAGGAAAGGGCATTGGATCGCTGGTTCAAACTCGAACTGCAACCGGAGTTGACTGGCACGATGGATATGTCCTCGATAATGCTGCAAGGGCTCCCGCAAAAGGAACCTATGCAACAAACCTTTCTCGTTTCAAAATCCTCTATCGATCTGTTGATATTTCCATTCCTTTGATTCTTATGACCCAAGACGTGACAGACGTCAAGAGAAACGAGATCGACAAGCAAATGGAAGAAATGCAGGAAGTTATCCTGAAAGGTTTCTTCTATGGAGACGAGACAACTTATGCTCAGGAATGGGACGGTCTTGTCAATCTGGTTGATTCCAATCATCTTGTGCACAATACAACTACCAACGGTGGCGCAGACTTCGACTACGACAAATTCAAAGAGGCTTTCCACAAAATAGATGGCTCGAACAAACCGAGTGCTATTTTAATGACAGAGGAATGCCAGCTGAAATTCTCAACTTATCTCGAGGAAAACTATTCACAGAGACTTGAATATGGCGAGATCGAAGGCGGTTTCTGGGTTTACATGTATCTTGGAGTGCCAATTATCACATGCAAGGTGATAACCAATGCGCAGACATATGACGGCACAGAGACAACCAATTGGGAATCTGGTGGGGAATGTACATCTATCTTTTTCGTGAGATGGAACAATCTTCGTTTCAAAGAATTGCTTCCTCTCGGATTATATCAACTTGGCTTAAATTCAGCTCTTTTAAGTCAGTATGATATTTTCGGCATGAGAACGCTTGAATTGAGACATGTAGGCAGCCTTGTAATCCTTGATGGTATCGATGTATCAAGTGATGCAGCTTCAGAGTAAAAACCTCTTTCTTGATGGTTTTACGGGCGGGATATGTTTTGGCTTGGCATATCCCGCAGCTTTAAAAAAGGACAAAGCCGATGCAGTTAAAATCAATTGACATATCAAAAGAAGTGCTTGAAATCTTATATAGCGATCCTAAAAATGCCGGAATTCTTGAAATCGTGAAAGAGGATGGTAGGGAAATCGTGAAACTTTCGGGGAAGTAAAATGCTGACCTTTGACTTAGATAAAATCAAGAGATATTTGAAGCTGCCGGTTGATTTTACCGATGACGATAAATTCATTCACGAGCTCTTTGATTACATCATTCCCGATGTTGAAAAGTTTATCGGTTTCGATTTATCTGCAACGACTTATACCGATGAAATTCACATATTACCCTGGTGGGAACGAACTTTACAAACAAAGGCTTTCCCGATTTTAGATCCCGAAGATGAGGAAGATGACATAGTCGTAATCACAATCAACGATGGTGACAGCGTCGGTCTTGATAATTTCAATTATAACCTGCGGGGAGATATATATTTCAAGGATCCTTTCAATCTCAATTATGGTTATAGGGAAAACGTCATCAAATCAACTTACAGGGCGGGATATGAAGATTATCCAAAAAGTGCAGAAAAAGCTATTTACAAGCTCGTCAAGTATGAATATGAAGAAGGTGGCAACGACCTTCAATCCATAAGCGATCTTTCATCAAGTCAAACTAAAAGGGATCTTGTGGGAAATTTTCCGGTCGATGTTTACCGCATTCTAAATTCTTATCGGAGAAACATAATATAAATGTTTATAAAGAACGCAAAAGTTAATATTTACAAAAAGACTGAGGTTATTTACGAAGGTCAACCTCCGGGCGATCTCAATGTATCGTTAGAATATGACGAAGATGTGAAATTCCAGGTTGAATCGGATGTGTCTTTGACCGGAGATAATATAATTACAATTACCGGCGAATTGGACGGAAGCCCGGTATCCGAAGAAATTACTTGCACTGGATTGATAAGCGAAGGATCTTCTTATTTCGACAATATCAGTTCGCTTGCTTTTTCTTTTGAAGATGACACGGCTTATATCAAGATAAGAGGCATCACTTCAAGTGGTGATAACAACCCTGTCAATATTCTGGTTTATAACAATATCGATGCAAGGGTGAGGGATCTGAAATGGTCAAAGGTTCTCTATGATATGGGAGTGATATTTGAAAAGTCAAAGATGGCTTATATGCCGAATTTCATCACCTTGGATAATTCTCATATCATCGAATATGAGGAAGATAATTACAGTATTTTTGGAATAACCAGGGGTGTAATGAGTCAGGAAGTCATAATATCGAGGATTGATTAAATGGAAGCCGAAAAGATCGTCAACATTGATCATTATCGAGATCATAGATTGAGTCATGTTATCTGCTTGAAATGCCATCATAGGTGGTTAGGTCTCAGACCGGCGAATGTCAAATTGATTGAATTGGAATGTCCTAATTGCAATAAACAGGGTTTTGTTATTGAGACCGGCGAGATTTTAACAGATGAAGAGGACTGCTTAATAAATGGATCTTAATCTCATACTCGAATTACTTCGAGAATCCATGATGGATATTGACAATATCAAAAATGCCGTCAAAGGTCATATTTACAGTTCGTGGATTGATAATAATTCGGAGCTTCCCTGCATCACCATATATTTTATGAGAGGTGTATCGCCGGCTAATATCAATGGAGCCATTGAAGCGATTGTCCAGGTAAGAGTCTGGACAGACAACGCCACCGCCCCTTATGCCAAACTTTACGGGATTTATGAGGATATTCTTGATAATTTTCATCAAAAGCGTAAGGCAAATTCTGATCTAAAAATGTCGACAAATATTGGCGGTTTTGCTTCAGAACATCCGAACGTGATGATTGAAAAAGTCGGCAATCAAACTTTGTATTCATTACCCGTGAAGACAAAGTGCAGGGCGATATTTAACTGATATGAATAACAATCTATTGAGGAGATAAAAAATGGCTTTACCAACAGGAGATTTTGAAAATTTTAATATACCGGACGGTACATTAGATAATTTGGACGCAGGTCAAGCGGTGGTTTTTATGGATCTCAGGACCGGCGGAGAAATAGAGGGTTATCCTTCAACCTGTACGGGCTGGTGTAAAGAAGTAAAACTGACAAAATCCGGTGAGATTATCGATTTCTACCAGGGAATGCCGAAATTGCTGATTAAATCTGTTGAAATGCAAAGAGATTTAATATTTCATTTCAAAGGTTTTGAATGGAACATGGATCTTTTTCAGATGCACGAAGGCAACACAGCAGTCGAATCCGGCATAGGTAAGGATATCTGGGGAATCGGTTTTGACTTGCTCTCAAAAAGAGAATGCAAGGGATTGGTATATCACAAGACGCTTGATGATCGGGGCATTTGGATATATTTATGGAAAATAGTCGGCGACGGCAATTCGGAAATCGCTTTTCCCGATGATACCTGGTTTGAGCATGATTTTGATTATAAAGTTCTCTATTCAGACAAAGACTTTGATGGTGAAGATCTCGACGAGCATCATTACATCAGAGTTGAAACATACGATGCACCATCAGAATAACCTTTTACAAGGAGGTAACAAGTGGACAAAAAGTTAGAAGCTGAATTATTATCGAAGGTTCCTCCAAAACCACCGGGTCTTACAACCGGCGGTAAGCGAGAAGCTGAAGTCGATCCGACTCAAGTTTTCGGTGAACTTTTTAAAAAACCAGAAACAATCAAGGACAAAACGGGCACCGAACATAAGCTTTCCGAACTTGATTTCGACAAGGATTGGGAGCTCATGTATAAAACAAAAAAGCTGATAAGTGATGCAGGGAGCCAGAACTGGGATACTCTTCTTGGTGATATCATTGAACTTGAAGATGGCAAAGAAAGAGTTTTGGAAATTGTGGGTTTATTTCTCGACAAAGACAAGACTTTTGTGCGCACCAATTTTACGTTTAACGGATTGGTAGGTATGCTTTTCCCTTTTTTAGTTTCGATGGTAACACTCGGAAAAAATCAAGGCGCCAAAACAGACCTGCAAAACCTCTCGACTGGATAAATGCTTATCTCGAGCACCTAAACAAGATCGCTTCATTTTATGCCATCGAAGCCGGCTGGTGCTCTAGGGATATCCGAAAAAGCAAACGTAGCGAGTTAGAGTTTTATCTAAATGGTTGGAGATTACTTAAAAAGGATGAAAAAGAATTACTGGATGAGGAGTTACGTAAAAATTCTGATAATGTCGGTAAGGCTCCGAGTAGCGGCAAGACGGTTGTTAGGGAGGTTGATTTAATGGAATTTCTTGACAGGAAAAAATAATGGCGATCAAGCTCAAAGTCGAAGGAATTATTAAATTGCAAAATACCCTGAAAGCTTATCCTACAAGGCTCAGAATCGCAATTTTAAAAGCTCAAGAGGAAACTGCAAAGGAATATCTCCGATTGGTCTATCAAGAATTCGAGCAATACGAGACAGCAGACGATTTTTACCAGAGGGTTTTGACTAATTTTGACGAGATGATAACTTCTCATACTTATGATATGAGAGACGGTTTGAAGATTCAAGAAGTAAATGGGGATCACTTTGTCGGATGTTTCAATGATGATCCTTACTACGCTAAGTATGTTCTTCTCGGTACCTGGAAAATGCTTCCGAGAAATCCGATTTTAAAGGCACTCGATGAGATGGGAATCGAATATGGGACAGTTTTGCCGATAATGTCAAGAGGTTTTGACGATCCTGCAATTGCCAGGGCATATTATCAAGGAGTTAGAGCAAATTTTGATGCTCTTGTAATTTCCCGATCAGGTCGAATGAAAGAAACACTTGAAATGCGATTCATAAATGGTAAGTGGCGCGTAGGATGGTTCGAGAACGCACCGGATTATACGAAATTCGTATTGATGGGAACTTACCAAGCTTATCCCCGGAACCCCTTGATTCACGCTTTTAACCATGAATATCTTTTGAATTACATGGAAAAATCATTAAAAAATGAATTAGCGAGAGCTGCATAATGCCGATTGATGAATTATTTGTAGAGATAAATGGTGAAGTCGATAAATCTGCAAAGGCAATCGAGACCTTTGCGAAGAATTTAGAAAATACCTACAAAAAGTTAGGATCCGCAAGCGAAGAAGTTACACAAAAAACAACTGCCTTAGAAAAACGAATAACATCAACAGCAAGAGAATTGAATGTCCTCGATAAAGTCGTTTTGAAAATAAATGCTGTTTTTAATAAGACTGGTCAGGTTATTTCCTATACGACTGATGTCGCACAAACTTTTACCACAGCCGTCGCAAAATTGAGTTCGCTTTTTGCCACTTTTGGTGTTGTCGGATCAAGAGTATTTAAGGCTATAAATATAAATAAATATAAACAGTTTAGAAATTATATTATTGGGTTGGGTGTAAGCACTGCAAAAACAACGGGTATAGTTAATAAATTGGGAATGGGAATATTGCGGTTAATGCCTCTATGGGCAAGATGGGCTCTTGGTATTGGTGGGGCTCTTATCGCAATAAAAACTATAAATTGGGCTGTTAATAAGTTTCGAGATTCTTTGCTTGATTTAAATAAAGATCTTGCAGAAAGCACAAAGTCATTAGTTTTTATCCATAAAGGTGCGATAGTTAGTTTAGATAAAGAATATGCCAGGTTAAGATATGATTTATCTGCTGTTCAAGCTGGAATTCTTTCAGATTATGATAGTGCAGCAAATTATTTAAAACAGCAATCGGAAGCTCTTGCTGCATGGTGGGATATACATAGTCCATTTAAAAGAATGTGGAGATCTGTTGTTATAAATTCCGCAAATATTATTTCTGCAATCAAAGATTTATTTTATAACATTCCAGAAGAAATAAAGAATTTATCCAATGATGTTGTCGATGCCTTTGATAAATTTTTGGCAAAAGTGCTGAGAAAAACATTTGAAGAATCTGGCAAGGCTTTTGAAGCTTTTGATAAAGCAATAGCAACTTTAGCGACAAGGAAAACAACATTAGATCAATTTACAGAATCAGTACAAAAGCTTAATTTGAGTACTGATGAACTTATTAGTTTATTTTTTAAATTTGGCATAACTGGAGATCAAGTCGCATTACTCGGAAAGGCAATACACAAATTACCAATGACAGAAGCTGAATTAGATGCTTTGTCTGGTATATCAATTATTTTAAAAAAAATAATTGATATTATTAAATTAGAACCTTCTGAGTCTTTGATAGATTTTCAGCAACAACTTGCAGAAAAAGCAGCTGAAGCCGAAAAAGCGCTTGAAGGATTAAATGAAGATCTTCAAAAAAATATAGACCTTACTTTAGAAGCCGAAGCTTCAATTGATCCTTTTGCGGAATGGAAGCCGAAAGCGCCAAGCATGGAAGAAATGCCGACAAAACCAACAGCCGGTTTTGGTTCTGGTTTTACGGTCGGTATCGAATCCTCTGTGCAGGCATGGTCTGAATTTTTTAATAAATTTGAAGCCGATGCAAAAAAAATGGACCTGTATTTTGCAAAAATCGGACAGACCATAAGTAGTGGGATTATGGGTGCGCTCCAGGGTGTGGCTCGAAGTATTGCAAATGTCATTGTATGGTCGGAGACCTGGAAGGATGTAATGAAAGGTATGTTAGCCGGCATGTTAGAACAGCTAATCGCAATCACATTGCAGTTTCTTGCCCTTATGGCACTCGAAAAATTAGGTTTGGGTTTTAAAAGCAGCGCTACCTCTTTGGGAATCGCAGCTTTTAATTTATCTACTTCGGCTTTAGCTTTGTCTGAGGCAGCCTTGGCATGGTCAACAGCTACTTTTAACCCTGCTGGTATAGCTGTGAGTATAAAATCTATTGCTGCATCAGCAGCAGCAATGGCATCAACCGCAGCAACTACAGCAGGTTCAGCTTTTGCTTTCAAAGAAGGCGGTTTTGTCTCGAAGGGTCCGGGATCGCTTCCCGAAATCCCGCAGGCAGC
>CAYTQR010000020.1:15893-19760 GCA_964440045.1 uncultured Planctomycetaceae bacterium
AAGGCGGTTTTGTCTCGAAGGGTCCGGGATCGCTTCCCGAAATCCCGCAGGCAGCGCAAGGTATGGTTACCGGACCGAATGTTCCGGAAAGCGGAATGCTCACTCTTTTACATAAAAACGAAGTTGTATTGCCTTTTGAGTATATGGGTCAGATGGTAGGTGCCCTTGCTCAAAAAGTATTCGAATCGAGACCGATTCCCGCACTGTCAAGTTCAAGGGGCGGTGGTGATGTTTATATCACGATTCAGGCGAATGGAGCTTTTGATTCTCCTTCTCTCTGGGAAAATACTTTCAGAACTAAAATCAAGCCCGCCATGAGGAATGTATTATATGGTAGATCCACGTAACATACAGTTCGAGATTATCGACGATTTGGATTCACCTTTTCAATTGGAATTCAACCCGAAAAATTCGATACCGAGGATATTCAAAAGTCAAAATGTAATAGAATTATATAATAAACTCAAATCAAGGCAGAGGATGGGTTTTATTGTCGGGTTCGATTTGATATGGGAGAAGCCTGTTTTTTTCGATGAAGCTCAATATAATCAATTATACGGACTATTTTTAGAGGAACCGTCATTTTACATTTACCCGAATCCATCTGCTGAACCTGATATGAAATTTCTGGTTGACTATGATACCGATTTTGATTTCGAATCGGCAGTCGGTTTTCTCGACGGCTGGGGATGGTTCGGAACTATCAAGCTCTTTGGTGCCGAATTGTTACAAAGGGGAGATTTGCCAGTTTCATTCAATTTTTATGAATATGATTAAGTATTTAACAGTTTTGGTTTTGATTTTTTCAGGATTGTTCTGCAACCTGTTCGCTGTGGATTATGTGGTGAAAGACGGGTCGGCAGATCTTACTATCACACCACCGGACAACGATCCTTCAGTTGTCGGATATCTTGTTTATGTGAAAGAAAAATGGTGGAAAGGATATGATTTATACAAGGATATAAAAAGTCCTGTTCCCGAAATAGTTTCTTTTCCTTATACCGAAAGAAGGACAATCTGGGTGAAGGTATACACTTATAATGCTGTGAATATGCCTTCGCTGAATTATGTAGGTGGCAGCGTGAAACTAACCTCCTCCGATCCTCCCAAGAAGGTTGACATAAAATGACCGAACATTTCAAAAGCCTATTGTTTCTGATTATCAGCTTGATAGTCGTACTAATCGTTCTCGTTATGTGGAATATTGCCTCTGCTCAGACCTTAGATCCTGTGACCACACCGGCGACAAGCCCAACAATAACGGCGACACCGACGGCGACACCGACACCCGTCTGTCATTGGATGTATGTTCGGTGCGAAAATCAATATGCCGGCAGGGAAGGGACTCAATCTCAAAAGGGCGATTTTGTTGAATTTCGACCTGTGAACGATACAACTTATCCTTCAGAAAAAGCTCGTAATACATGGGCGGTCAGGAAAGTCTCGGGTCTGACAAAAGATGATATCGAGAAATATGTTGAATCATGGACTGATGGTGAAGGTGAATTGGCGGTTACAAAGGCATATCGAAAATATAAGGTCGATATTGACAGTCTGAATATCAAAAAAGGTCTCGATGAAAAGACTGTTACTTTCGATTCGATAAAAGTCAAAATCTCCGAAAAGACACAAGCTGATCTTGATAATTGGGAAGTTGGGAACATTGTCTATAATAATCAGAAAGCCATGTGGATAATTTTTGATCATTTAACACCCGGGAGACCTTTATATGCCCTTACCGAAACAACCTCGACAATCAACAAAACCGGGGAGGATTATGACACTTTGACTCTCTGGGAGGATGACACAGACGGCGATCTTGTCGGTGATGATAGGAGGGAATTTGCAGAATGCTATGACGATGATGGAACTTTGCAACAGGGAGCAACCTGCACTTTCGATGCTACGACAGATGGGGATAATTATCGAAAAATTACAGTCCCGGAAGGCGAAAGACATGACGGGACTCCGGCATCGGGATTTAAACTACAAGGTACGGCAGGCTCGATCATCGTTTTGAATCCTACTGAGAATTATATGTGGATTGAATGGGTAACGATTGATTTGAATGACCAGACAAGTATCAATGGTATCAGAACTACGGGAAATGTATACACAGGTATGATCCGAAATTGCATAGTTTATAATACAGATGATGCTGGTGATTCATCAACCGGTATCAGGGTGCAAACAGATGTCGCTCCGACAAATATAGAAATTGAGAATTGTCTTGTTTGGGATATAAATGGTTCGGGTATCCAGAGAAGAATCGATATTGCCGATTCAGTAGTTCATTTTAGGAATTGCACGGCAATCAATATCAGTGGAGCTGGAATAAAAGATAGATATAATAGAACAGGATTGACGATTACGAATTGTCTTTCTTATAGTGATCCCTCGCCCGGAGACGGAGATTTTGATATAAATGCAAATAATACGGTAACTTATTGTGCTTCAGGTGACGATACAGCGGATGATGCTGGAGGTACAGGCAATAGAATCAACCAGACCTTCACTTTTGCAGGGGCTTCTAATTTTCACCTTGCAAACAATGACGCAGGGGCGAGAAATTTTGGCACTGATTTATCAGCGTTCTTCACCGATGATATTGACGACACAACAAGACCCGGCGAATCTGTCTGGGATATAGGATTTGATGAGTATATTGCAGGGGCGATCACACCGACTGCGACATCGACGCCAACATTAACAATTACAGAAACTCCGACATTAACCCAGACACCTACAATGACCATTACAATTACACCTACCTGGACATCGACGCCCACGCCCTCATGTTATCCCTCTGCGAATGTGATTATCGATCCCTCAAATCCTCATTATATGTACTACCAGGGAGTAGGTCCGGCATGTGCTGCAGGTCCGGGAGATCCTGAAGGATTTTTGTATATGAGTGCAGAGGATAAACAGGCGATTATCGATAAGATGGTCGCTAACGGTGGGAATTGTCTCTATTTTCAGACAGTCCGGGCAAGCACCTATGGTGGTGACGGCGGTGCAACCGAAGATCCTTTCATAAATCATGACTTCGAGCAAGGTGTTGATAAAGACGTGATCGACAGCTGGCATACTTATTTACAGCAGCTTGATGATAACGGAATCATAATGTATGTGTTTTTGTATGATGATAATATCGAGATGGCAAAGCCTTTGCCTGGAATCTGTGGAAGTGTAACCTATGACTGGTATCTTGCCTATTTGTTTACTCACGGCGGGATAACAGGCTCAATGAATGTGGGCGACAGTGTAACGGGTGAAGATTCGGGGGCAACCGGAGTTATAGATGCTATTTCTGAATCGGATATAGTAATTGACATTACAAGCGGGGCTTTTCAGTCAGGTGAACAGGTCTATGAAACACTCGATACAAATTATGTTGTAATTTCAAGTGCCGGAGCTGGTTCTTTAAAACAAGATGAAAAGGATTTTATTTATTCGATTGTTGTAAGTCTGAAGAAATACAAAAATCTCGTCTGGGTTGTCATGGAGGAATTCGAGGAGCTAAATAATACCTGCGATAACGGCAATCAGGTTCTTCATGTTGCTAAAATCGCAGAGTATATCAAAACCATTGATAACTGCAACCATCCGGTGGGTTCCCATGCTCTTGAGGATGATGGAGCTTTTACCTTTGATTTTGGTGATAATGATGCTCTGGACATCTATATGATCCAGTATAACAATAAAACCGCTGCTCAGCTCAATACTGCCATGAATACAGCATGGGATGCCTCTGTCGCTGCCGACTATCCTTATGTGATAAATCTTGCAGAATCAGGGGTATGGGGAGACGAAGCGACCTCGAGGCAGAAAATATGGGCTGTTAGGATGGGCGGTGCCGACTGC
>CAYTQR010000021.1:0-12261 GCA_964440045.1 uncultured Planctomycetaceae bacterium
AACTTGAATCGCTAACAACCAACGGCCTTGCCTGTATCGACTATATAATGGTAACCGGCGACAGTCCTGCACCGGCAGATTGTCCGTAATAAAACTAAGAACAGTAAGTTTGACGGTAGACTGAAGCGATAAATACCTGTTTCTGGCTTCACAACGATTTACTGCGAAAAAGCTTACGAGAAAGCCCCTAAGTTTGAGGTTTTTTCCCTTGACAAACACACACAATTTATGATATAATATTACCAGAATTGGGAGAAAAGGGGGGAAACCTACCTGGAAATTTGTGCCTGTTTGTGTTTTTCTATGGTTTATTGCTGCTTTGCCACATAGACAGACAGCAGCAAAAAATTAAGGAAAAAGAATGAGTAATAAAAGGTTATTTCTTTGTGCGTCTCTGACACTTATTTTTATCATCAGCCATTCTGCTCAGGGCTACTGGGATGTTATCGACCTTGGCGGCGGCATAGCCTGTTCTATCAACAACAATGGTCAGATCGTAGGTAGGGCCTATCCTATTCCTTATCTTTATGATCCTACAGGCGGAGGGAACAATATCAACCTTGGAACACTCGTCGGTGGAAGTTGGGGTTCTGCTCGTTGGATCAATGACAACGGCCAGATTGTAGGTAATGCTGATGATGGTTCTAACATTGTCGGCTGTCTTTTTGACCCAACCGGCAATGGCAATAATATCAACCTTGGAACACTCGGCGGCAACTACGGTAGAGCTGAATCCATAAATAATAATGGCCAGATTGTAGGCTATGCTGATGATAGTTCCAATCAACGGGCTTGTCTTTTTGACCCAACCGGCAACGGTAACAATATCAGCCTTGGGACCCTTGGTGGAGATTCAAGTAGGGCTTATTCGAACAATAACAACGGCCAGATTGTAGGCGAAGCTGAGAATAGTTCCGGCCAGGACCGTGCCTGTCTTTTTGACCCAACCGGTAATGGCAACAATATTGATCTTGGAACACTCGGCGGCAACTACGGTAGAGCTGAATCCATAAATAATAATGGCCAGATTGCAGGTTGGGCTACAGATGCTTCCGGCGCTCGTATCTGTCTTTTTGACGCGACTGGCAACGGCAACAACATTGACCTTGGAGCATTTAACTACCCTCATGACCGTATCAATTCCATCAACGACAATGGCCAGATCGTAGGTAAGATTGGTAGCTATGCTTATCTTTTCGATTCAACGGGCGGCGAAAATCATATAAATCTTAACAGCCTTATAGACCCTTCGTCCGGCTGGATATTGACTGAAGCTCACGATATAAACAATAACGGCTGGATTGTGGGCCAGGGAGAAGTATTCGACGGCCAGTACTATCAGCCCCGTACATTTCTGCTCATCCCTGAGCCGGGAACGATTATTCTGCTAACCCTTGGCGGATTACTGTTAAGAAAAAGGCAATAAATCCTTTAACTGCTATATTGTTTTTTTTGTCTGTAATGGTT
Organism: uncultured Planctomycetaceae bacterium; assembly: GCA_964440045.1. GTDB lineage: Bacteria > Planctomycetota > Phycisphaerae > Sedimentisphaerales > UBA12454 > JAFGGI01. Next base: position 1,468 of record CAYTQR010000021.1, read on the forward strand.
CTGTCTATTGTTGCGATTATGGTTATCCTCGTCCGGCTCATTTGATTCACGGAGAGCTTTTTCAAATTTGCCGAATATCATTCGCCCTGCGGAGGTCTGCAGCGCGCTCGTTACGGTAATCTGAACCTTTTCCCCGATTTTGTTTTTGCCTTCCTCGACAACAACCATTGTCCCATCATCGAGATAGCCGATGCCCTGTTGAGCTTCTTCGCCGGCTTTAATTATCCGAACCGTCATCGGCTCACCCGGCAGCACAACTGTTTTAAGAGCATTGGCCATGTCGTTTATATTGATTACGTCAACATCTCTAACCTGGGCGACCTTGCTCAGGTTGTAATCGTTGGTTACGAGCTTGCCGTTACAACCTTTGGTAAAGGCAACCAGTTTCTGGTCAACCGGGGCGTGCTCGTCAACGCCTGTCGGTGGAGTGTCGTCTATTATTACCTCTATAGTGCTGTTGTCCTGCAGCTTATGAAGAACGTCGAGACCTCGCCTGCCGCGCACACGTTTGAGCTTATCGGCCGAGTCGGCAATAAGCTGAAGTTCGTTCAATACGAATCTTGGCACAACAAGCGGTGCGTCAAAAAGCTTGCTCTGGCAGACATCTGCAATCCGACCGTCAATTATTACGGATGTATCAAGCACAAGCGGTCTTATACCTTTTGTCTGACGTGCGAATTCAACATAAGGTATTATAAAACGAACATCGTCCTTGGTTCGCATAACAAAACTGATTACGAGATAGCAGACACATATGCCCATCACCCATTTGGTTAACTGAAGACTATTGCCCATCAGGCCCAGTTTAAAGACATCATTAACCATATCCAGAACAAGGGACAGAGCCCAACTGAAAAAGATACCGACAATAAGACCGAAAAATACCCCGGCAAGAGCCTTTAATGAGTTTTTGGGCAACACCCAGTCAATAAACAATACGAGCACCGCAAGACCTATACCACCGACAAAAATCACTCGTATATCGCTGTGAGTAATCGTACCGACATCCCCCTGTTCGGCTACATCTGAAGTTATACTGACAAATAGAGCTGCTGCTATAACGAGAAGGAAAATAAAGCGGATAAAATTCAATAACATGATTAATACTCCAAAAAATTATAAATTTATTTATCTAATATCTTTATAATATCGACCAGTTCGGCCTACAAATCCACGCTTTTCAGCCTCACATGGCATAATACGGCAAGGGCCCATAAAAGGTCTTTTGATTGTATGGTTTTAGTCTCATATTTTTCGTTTATTGGAACAAGATAAATTTTATCGTTTTCTGTTCTGAGAAGTTTGCACGTTACTCCTATCGCTCCCGATATCCGGACAACAGCCGGCTGACCCTGCACAGCTGGTACTGAAGGGCTAATTATCACAACATCGCCGTCGTCGATTCGCGGGGCCATACTATCGCCGTCTATCTGCAGTGCAAAGCAGCCCGGATATAGCTGAGCTATACTCGGACAATCTATAAACTGATAAATTTCGTCAGAGTCGTCCTGGGTCGTCTGAATCAGGTTTATTTGAGGATTTATTAGTGCGGTGATAAGCGATTTTGCCTGAAGGTCGGCTGAAATTTGGCCGTTCTGTGTTTTCACTACGGGACTATGTATATGCTTTGCCACGAGTTGTTCAAGCTCGGTTTCCATAATCTTCGAATCGGTCATTTGTACCTGACTCCACATTCCTATGGTTCCTGCCGCAGTTCTGCCCAGAACCGGTATCCAGCCGGATTTTGCCTCTGGAGCAGATAACAAACCGTTTGAAGTCATCTGCTTTTCGATGGTATTGGTTTGTTCGATAAGGTCCAGAAAGGCAATGACCGCTTGTAGGGAAGCTGGGTTTGAATCGCAAATTCGACTGATTTTTTCAAAAGCCTCGTTGAATCTGCTGTCAAATTGCTGATTTTGAGCGGATTCGCTCTCATTTTGCCCTGTTAACAGCCAAAATATCCTGACATTGCAAAGCTGACAGATTTTCAAAAGCAGAGGAATTGGCGGGACCCTGTCCTTTTCGTAATAGCTGTAAGTAGAAGGACTTATTCCAAGTGCCGCTGCGAATTTGCTTCTGCCTCTCTCACCGGCAAAAGCCTTGCGAAGTTCGATTATTCGCCCAATTAACGCTTTTTCTGAGAAATTTTCCATAAAAATTACGCAAACGCGAAAATAATCATTGACAAGTTCGCAAATGCGAATATTATCACTGTTACTTTTTCACAGGTTGTTAATAATAGCACAATATAATTTCAAGTCAACAAGGTGTTAAGGAATGGCAAAATGACTGACAAACAGGACAGACTTGCCGAATCGGGCAATAAACCCAACGAAAGACCAGCTAAACCGGCAAGGAATAAGGCCAAAAGCAATCTTATAGATTTCACGATACAGCTTGCATCTTTAGGCAATCTCCAACAGGCTATTGTAAGAAATATGCAAAAAGAGCTGGAAAAGCTGGACTGATAAAGTCTTTAATGGGCTGTGCCGTGTGATAAGGAGACAGAGATGTGTGGAATCAGATAGGTGGCCAGGTCAGATAAACAAGACCAACGAGATAGATTAGAGTGGTTTACTTATGGCTATGGTTAAGCCGGCCGAAAATCAGGACGATACAAAAATAGGCAACCAGTTATAAAATATGTCTGTTTTGAGGCGGTTTGATGTTTCTGCTGAATAAAATAAAAAAATGGAGAACGGGCAAAAAGAAATCAGACTGTGCTGAATTGTATAAGCGCCTGATATGGTATCCGAGCAGCAGGGATGCAGAGAACACAAGTCCTGACAGTTCCAAGCCGGTTCAGATGCCGCCTTTGATGGTTCGCAGAGCAGCATGGCGAAAATAGTTACCAGCCGGCAATCAAATTACAGATGTCGAGTTCCGAACAAATCCAAATAACCAGCCCCCGCGTTTCACGCGAAGCGTGGCGGCGGGCCAAATTTCAAATATGCCTTTAATGAACCTCCCACTTAACCCCCGTTAGAGAAAACCGCTGATTTTATCACTCCCGGCCATTAGAAATGAATGTTCTCTAACGGGGTCGAGTTTGAGAAAAATTTGTAAAATATTTAATTGTTGGAAAAAAGACGTTTTGCGTGGTAAATTCACTATCTAATTAGTGTTAGGATTCAGGATTTTCGAAAAATGGCAAAAACTACAGATAATTTGGAAAAAGGTTCTTCCTTCAATTTCTGGCTGGCTGTTGGTTTATTGGTGGTAATTACAGTTTTATCGCTGACGCGCGATATAGACAGGCCGTTTTGCGGTCTTCACAGTTGGGCTGAAGCAAGTACTGCTTGGGTATCGCGGGCACACGTAAAATACGGTTTCGGCTACACAAAAGGAGTTTGTACCTGGGCAGTCGGCGACCCACCTCCCAAAATTCCGACCCGATACTGGGACCATCCACAATTAAGCAATATTATAGTTTCGTTCCTTATGCGAATTACTGGTACTCAAGAAAGAACCATACGTATATATCGGGCAGTTCTTTCCGGTTTAGGTCTTTTACTGTTTATAAAACTCATAAGAAAACTAACGGACGATACGACCGCCCTGCTTTCCGGTCTTTTCATTGTGATATTTCCGATGGTTCAGTATTTCGGTATGGATGGCTGGCTGATGCCGTTGGCTTTTCTAACATTTTGGCATTATATTGCCGTGTTGGAAAAATCCGAAGACAAAGACAGCAAACTATCTTTAAACTATATTGGTTTAGCGCTGAGCATATTTTTTAATATGGTTTTTGGGTGGTCAGGTTTTTTCTTCGCCATGGCAATCGGTGTACACTATGTCGCAAGATGCCTATTACGTAGAAAATTTCCTGACCGGCTGTTGTTGGCGATCCTTGTTTTCGCCCCTGCAGCCGGCCTTTTGATTAACTTTACGGTCATGGCGATAGGTTACAACTGGGACATTCAGAAAATAATCGACCTATATAAATGGCGTTCGGCAAAGGGAGAAATGCCCGAATTCCTCTGGGGCAAGTGGTTTGCCACATTCTGGAAACATGCCGTCACAAATTTCACTCTTCCAGTTTTATGGCTCGTTATTGGCTATTTAACCATTGGCCAACTATTTATATTTACAAAGACAGATGATAAAGAAAAGAAAAAACCTCAACAAACATCAAGACGATTCCCCCAATTCTGGCTGTTCCTTATGCCGTGGGTATTTCAGCTTCTAATCTTGAGAGGATGTCTCTGGCGGCATCAAGCCTGGGAAACGCCAATGTTGCCATTTTTGGCAATTGCGGCAGCTTTGGGCATATTGATTATAAAGGATCAACTTTCCAGAATAAGCCACAGACTGGCATCAACTGTTACTGTACTATTAATTTCTGTTATCGTCCTGTTCTGTCTCAATGGCGGCAATTATTATTACGGCATACAATGGCAGCCTCTCGGCAAAATCAATATGTTCAAGACTCTCAATCAGGCAATACCGCCGGACAAATCTCTCCTCAGTTTCGAGGACTTAATCGTAAATCAGCATCCTTCAAAAGGTGGTTTTTACCGGCCGGAATATGCATATTATCTCGATAGAGAAATCAGCCAGGCAACTAATATCAACGAGATAGAAAAATATGCCTCGACGGGGCAATACCCATATTACCTTATCCCAAATGTCCCGCAACTTGCCAACCTGGTAGCCCAGCTTCAAAAGCAATACTCTATGTTCAGGTATATATCAGGTGATCCCGGCGAAAGTAAAAATGGTCAGTTTCTAAAAGCTGGAATGACTCCATACCTGATATTCGATTTGCAAAAATCAGTTAATAAAGAATAGTAAAATCCGGGTAATAAACTGCGATAATGAACTTAAAAAAATACAAAAGGTCTATCCAGAATATTATTGCCGTAGTTTGCGTCGTTTATATCGTAGTTTTTCTAATAAGAAATAAAGAACAAATTCAACTCGCTCTTAATTTACGCCCGCTGATTATAGCCGCACTAAGCATTCTTCTTGTCCTCGACCTTGCCATAAACGGTCTTCGTATGAAAATCGTTATAGAAAAATGCAGCAATACTAAAATACCTGCCGGCGGATGGTATAAAATATTTCTTCTCGGCCGATTTCTTAACACTGTTATTCCGCAATTGGGAAATCTATACCGCGGCGTAACGCTTAAGCAAAACCATAATATTTCTTATACGAACTATATAAGCAGCCTTGCTGCTTTTGCGTGGATGGAAATCAGCATTAACCTTATCTTTGCATTAATAATCGTCCTTCTGACAAACCGCCAAATGCAAATCACCGGTATAGATGCATGGCTGTTTTTGAGTGGAATGGTCATCCTTGTAATAGCCGGACCGATTGTTGCTGATGCTGTTATTCGCCTTTTCAAAGTACAAAACAAGGCTCTTGTATGGGTCCATTCCAAGCTTTCCCACGTCTTTTCTACGGCCGTAACCTCCTTGAAAGACATTAGTTATGTCATATCAATCGTCTCGACCACATTGCTTGCCTTTATCATTGTCGCAGCAATGTTTCGTGTTTGCTTTCTAAGTATCAACATTCACGTCAGCATTACGGCAATTGTCGTCTTCCTGGCTGTTTTGAAAGTCGCGGATGTTGTTGTAATCACTCCCGGAAATGTCGGGGTAAGAGAAATTATTTTTGGAATAATTACACAGCAGATTGGTTTAACTATGATGGATGGAATTCTTGCTTCTACCATTATTCGTATTCTCGGTACTGTTTTGGTGCTCATTTTAGGAACGTCTTTGGGAGGCATCGGAATTTTACAACGACGTCGCGAATACTCTGCTCAAACACAGCAGCAAATACCGGGAGATTCAAAATGAAAATCCTGATGTTCTTTTCGTCAGGCCTTGGCGATACGCTTCTCATCGCTCCGACTGTATTTGCACTGCGGGATATTTATCCGTCTGCTGAGATAACTGCCGCCGTACCCTATATAAGGTTCAATAAATTTTTACTGGAAAAGGTCCTCGGATTCGACAAGGTTCTCTACTTAAAAAGACTAAGAAGCCTTTGGCCGCAGGCAATTGCATCTTATGCAGGTTTTTTTTGCAAATTCGCTTACGAAATAAGACATCAAAAATTTGATATGGTCATCCTGACGGTTCAAGCTTGCTTGCCTGACCAGTATTTTCTTGCCCTTATATCAGGCGCAAAACAGCGAATTGGTCCAAAATTATGGCGAGGCCGGAAAAATATTTTTCGTTTCCTCCTTACCACTCAGACCAAACCCGACCGGCATGCTCATCTTATTGACAATCATTTCGAGATAATACACTCTCTGGATAAAAATATTGATATTCAAAAATATGTAAATAAAGTCAATAACGCGCTGAAAGCAAAAGCTGAACCTTCAGGTTTTGTCCCGCTTACGGACAAACTACTTGTTATATTGCCGGGCAGCGGCACACAAGCTTATAAACGTTGGCCTTTCAGTAATTTCATCCAGGTAATGGAAAATACTCTCGACCGCTATAAATGCGATATCGCAGTTCTCGGCGGCGCCGGAGAATACGACCATAATCTTATCCCGCCGCACATCGCTAATAACGAAAGGTTTCACAACCTTTCAAATTCACTTACAGTTCCACAAATTATAGACCTGCTCAGCCACGCAAGCCTGATACTGAGTAACGATAGCGGCTTACTGCATCTTGCTGAATTTCTTGATACACCTACTATCGGCATTTACCCAGGCAATTGGACCTATGTATCCAAAAGAGATTTCGACAATGACACTAAGCACATAGTACTTCCGAAAAATCAGCCGGACATTCTCGCTGAGCAATTGCTCAAACACACATGGCGAAACAAAAAAATCCAAAACATTTGCGAAGATGTCGTAAATAGCGTTCAGCCGAATGATCTGATTGATGAGATACAGAATAGTCGCTGGTTGGAAACCTGTTCTTCTCCATAAAATGCTACAAAAAATCCTGCTATTATACTGACCTCTTTCTGAGAACAACCTCAATGGAATACTCGCCTTCACTCTGAACATCCTCTGCTACTATTTTATGACCCTCGTTACAAGCTTTTGCCTCCATAATTTCATAGTCCGACAGACATCTGGCTATTAATGGGATTATGCCTACCGTATCAGGAAGTTCATCTTTGTCTAAAAGGAAATATCTCTTGTGTTCCGGGTTCCAGCGGCTCGGCAAAGTTTTCTTTCGTTCGTATAACTCTCTTTCGGGAATATAAAGAATCAGATAACCGCCCGGCTTTAAAACTCGCCACCAGTTTTTAAGTGCTATTCCAGCACTATTCATATGTTCCAACAAATGGGAAGAATATACAAAGTCAAATTCTTTATCAGCCACACCTTCTAATGTTTGTCCGTCGCCATCTTCTATATCCCAGCCGCGGCATTTATTGGTTATGGCATCCCCTCCATAGCCGATATCCAGCCCTTGTCCCTGACAGTATTTCTCAAAAAAGTTTTCTCTTATTCGCCTTGCCCTGGCCTTACTTGTTTCCAAAACTTTCGAAGGCCGACTGACATATCGGTACCATACTTTTGCATATTCTATAGAAAGAAAACGGTACATTGAACTCGGCAAAATAGTTCTCAGTATTTTTATTAAAAAAAGTTTCATTTGTTGTTTTAAACCTTACATTTTATAACATCCAATAATAATTATATCAGTTATTTTGCCCTCATGCAATTTTTATAAACTTCCATTGTTTTGTCCGCACACATCGGCCATGATATTCCCAACTCATCTATACGTTTTCGCATAGCATCTCCTGCATTTCGTCTCAATTCGCCATCGTCCGCCATTTTCCCGATTGCCTCTGCAAGTTGCGATTCATCATTTGGCTCAACAACAAAACCGGTCACACCGTTAATGACAAGTTGAGCCGGAAATCCTACCCGCGTTACAACTATCGGCAGGCCGAAAGCTGCAGCTTCAGCAATGGAACTGCCGTGAGTCTCAACAGTCGTAGCGGAAATATAGACATCAGAAGCAGCTATATATTTAAAAATCTCACTATGCCGAATTCTACCGGTAAATTGCACGCTGTCAGAAATATTGAGTTCTTCTGCGAGCGATTTTAGCTGCTTGAAGACCGGACCGTCACCCAATATTCTAAGAAAAATATTATTTTTTTGAGAACGTATTTTGGCAAAAGCTCTGAGAACAAGGTCATACCGCCTTTCCGGAATAAGCCTGGCCATACTCAACAGATTTACACTATTATCGTGTTTCTTGTACTTTTCCCTTAGTTTAGACAGTTCCTTTTCAGAAGGATATTGAACGCCGTTATTGATATAATAAGTTTTATTCCTGTTACTGCGTAATTTACGACTGAATTCGTAGTTTTCAGGCGAATTCGTTATGACAGCATCTGCATGTTTTATTGCCCATTTTGTAACAGTTGTAATCAGTTTATTCTTTGAGCTCAAATCCGTACCGTGAATCATAACAACAACAGGTTTGCGATGAATAAATCTGGTAAGCACAGCCGCCGCTCCCAATATCCCCCAGTTTGCGTGAATAATATCAACCTTTCGGACAACAGTCAGCATTCGAAAGATAATTGCGCCTAATAAAAACGGTATATTAAGCCATGCAACAACGCTGTGCTTGAGATTCCATGGTATCCCGTCACCATATGCCAGCCTCTGTAACCGCCGGGGCCGGAAATATCTGCATCTATATACTGATACCTTATTATTTTTTTCGTTATGGCACGCATTGGCATCAGCAGGAGCTATGACAACAATTTCAGCATTATGCCGTTGTGCCAAAGCATTGACAAGTTCCCAAACAAAATCTCCTGCCGCATCCCCACGCCAGCGAGGGTAACTCGTTGTTAAAAAGCAGACTCTCACTTGAGGTCCTTATTTGCTTCCATATCGAACCACATCGCAAAGAGAGTAAACTGAACTGCGGTAATAAATGAAAACATCGCGGCAAGTGCATTTATCGGCGGAATATATCCCATGGCAAACCATTTGTAAAATAACCTGATAAATAGAAGCACGGTAGCAATATCAAATAAAAATCCGAACAGATAAAAAAAGACTAACGGATGAAAATCTCTGATAATATACTTTTCCTTGATTCTGTATAAAAAACATTTAAACAGCAGCCACGAAAGCTTTGGCACAACTGCGTGAATTTTAATCCCGCTTTTTTCACCTATGTTATAAACCGGTTTTACCGGCACATCACGAACTTTGAGATTATATATATTCAGCTTGACAAGCATATCATTGGGCATACCGTAACGCTTATATATCCTGTCCGGATCTATCAGTTTCAGCGCCCGCAGACTAATAACTGCATAACACGTTTGCGAGTCGGCCACATGCCAGTATCCGCTGGCAATTTTTGTCAGCAGCGACAAAAACGAATTGCCTAAATACCTGACTTTTGGAATTATCTTCCACGCGTTACCGGTAAACAGTCGATTACCCTTGGAATAATCAATTTCGCCATTGACCACCGGCTCAAGCAGAGCCGGCAAATCGTCCGGATCCATCTGCGCATCACCATCCATTGTTACCGTTGCATACATATCATTATCTCTCGCCCATTTGTAACCGGTAGCTCTTGCTCCGCCGCAACCCTGATTTTTATTATGGCGGACAAGAACTACTCTGCCATCTGAACTCTCGGCATATCGGTTGACGATTTCTGCGGTTTTATCCGTGCTGTTATCGTCAACAATAACAATCTTGTCGACATAATCAGGTATCGTCTCAATCACCCTGCCTATAAGGTCTTCCTCGTTATAAGCTGGCACCACCACACAAACGGTTTTGTTCTTATACATATCATATCCTTTTATAAAGGAGGTTTATTTGCTAAAGAAAACTCTTATAATATCATTATATGTAATCAGCACAAATAATATCCCTATAACTGCAAGGCCGGCATAGGTCAGTCCCTCCTGCACTTTTATATGTACCGGTGTGCCTTTGATTTTTTCAATTATCAGCAGCACAATAAGTCCCCCATCAAGTATCGGCAGCGGCAGAAAGTTCATAACCGCAAGACAGGCGCTGATGATACCCATAAAGTGCAGGTATTGGATAAAATCCTTTTCAGAGATAATTTTCGAACTCGCCGCAATCATACCTACAGGCCCCATAAGGCTTTTCGGGCTCACACTGCCGACTATCAGTCCTTTGAGCGTCATATAGGTCTGCATAACAAACTCTACAGTTTTTTCTGTACCCATCACTACTGCATCAAGCGTCCCTGTCGCTCTGTAAAGTCGAGTCAACTGCTTAAAGGGTAACTCCTGCATAAGCATCGCTTTGGTCGCAGGAGATTGTTCTTCTGCAGAAACAGCCAAATCAAACTCTCCGTCATTTAAACCGCTTATATATTTAACCTTGACTTTTTTACCTCTGTTTTCCTTCAGCGCCTCGGCAATATCAAAATAATTTTCTACATCTTTTCCTGCGATAGAAATTATTTGAGAACCTCTTCACAAATCGGACAGTCCCGGCATATTAACATCCGTCGTAGCCGCTGCTAAAGTATGTTCCATATCCAGTCCGACACCAATACCGATTACTATTCTCCCGTCAGCTCCCTTTTTGGGGACAATTGTTGTTTCTACAAGCTCATCATTTCGCAATACAGTCATCCCAAGCTCTTTATTCGCATGAGCCATTGTAATCTCGCGTAATTCTCCATAGGTAGGATTAGCTGCATCGGCCGCTCGAACAATAATATCGCCTGTTTGCAGAGTTTCGTTTGCCCCCGAAAGATTCACAGTGGAAATTTTAAGTCTTGGTATCAGACCGTATATATGAGCCGGGGAAAAATCACCGCCCTCTTC
>CAYTQR010000021.1:12271-19518 GCA_964440045.1 uncultured Planctomycetaceae bacterium
ACCCCAAAGCAGATGTAAACTCGATTTTAAATTCCTTTACTATCGCTTCTGTCTGGCCGGGTCTTTGAAATGTCAGACTGACCGATGGCGCAAAACTTTCCTTCAACTTCTCACCAAACTGCCAGTACTCCTCAATTCCTTCTTCATCAATAGCCGTTAGCACATCACCCGGCTTGAGACCGGTTTTTACATATAACTCATTCGGCTGTCGGACTTTTGCAATTTCAGTTGAAATCGGAGGTAATATGCCAAAGCCTTTGTAACCGGCAGCAGGCATCTCTTGTGCTATAAGGGTAAAATCCTGAATGGTGCCACCTCTTCGCTTCACCTTCAGTTTCACAGGTTCATTTTTATCTGAAAGTGCCGCTGCAAGAGCCATCCCGCTAAAATCGATATTTGTTTTTCCATTAGCCTCCAATATCTCATCACCCATTTGCAGCCCGGCCTTATCAGCCGGCATACCTGGCACGACATCACCGACAACTGCCGGCGGCATATTAATTCCTACCGTAAAGACTATAACAAAAAACACTCCTGCCAGAATAACATTGAAAGTTACACCGGCAGCGGCAACTACTATTCGTTTCCATATCGGCTTATTGACGAAAGATCGAGGGTTATCGCTGGGCTTATCCGCCCCGACATCTTCCTGCCCGAGAAGTTTTACAAAGCCTCCTATTGGGAAAATCCGCAACTGATATTCCGTCTCGCCGGCTTTGCAGCGCATCGGCAGGCGGAAACACAAAAGGCCTAATCCATCACGGTCTCCGGCCTTTTCAATCATCGTCGGCAGTATCCTGAATTGCAGAAAATTTTCTATTCTCTTAACCCCTAAAACAATCGGCCCAAAACCTATTGCAAACGCTTCAACATTGACATCGCATAATTTGCCCGCGATAAAATGGCCTAACTCATGGACAAAAATCACCAGGCCAAGACCGACAAAAGACAGGATAATACTGCTGCTGGTCTTAACGTTTTTGGTTATAAGATAAACCACCGCTGATACTGCCAGTAAAAGCAGCAATGTATTAGTGAAATTCTTGCTCACTATCCTATTTTGTTCAGACATCCTTTTACCTCATTTCTTGCCCAATTATCGGCTAAAAGCAAATCTTCCAGTCTCGCTTCCGTTTTAACCGTATGTTTATCGAGACAGCGTTCGATAAGTTCGACTATATTAACAAATTTTATCCTTCCTTCCAGAAATTCTTTAATCGCCGCTTCATTAGCCGCGTTAAATACCGCTGTCGCTGTACCGCCGGTTCGTGCAACCTGATAACCAATCTTCAACGCCTTAAAAACCTCCATATCCGGCCGCTCAAAGGTCAGCGTCCCTATCTGCTCTAATCGAAGAGGCTCTTGTTTTCCCTTTACTCTTTTTGGATATGTCAGTGCATACTGTATCGGCAGACACATATCCGGATTAGACATCTGCGCTATTACCGAACCATCCACGAACTCTACCATCGAATGGATAATAGACTCTGGATGCACAAGAATCTCTATTTTTTCCACTGGCACATCAAATAACCATCTTGCCTCGATTACTTCCAGGGCCTTATTCATCATCGTTGCCGAGTCTATCGTAATCTTTTTGCCCATATCCCACGTAGGATGAGCCAATGCCTGTTCAATCGTGGCATTTTGAATCTCTTCAACAGTTGCTCCGCGAAACGGCCCGCCGCTCGCCGTCAGGATTATTCGGTTTACTTCTTCAATCCTTCCGGCCTGCAGCGCCTGAAAAACCGCTGAATGTTCGCTATCCACAGGCAAAATCTTAGCGCCGTTCTGCCGAGCCGTTTTTGTCAGAAGTTCGCCGGCCACAACCAACGGCTCTTTATTGGCAATGGCGAGGATTTTACCTGCCTTCGCCGCCGCTAAAATAGCCGCCAACCCCGCAACTCCGACAATTGCCGCTATAACAACATCGACACCTTCATCCGAAGCCGCTGCCAAAAGCCCTTCGTCACCGCCAAGTATTTCGGTCTTGCTATCGCCTAATAGTCCTTTAAAAGCGTCAATTTTACCAGGATTGGTAACTACCGCTATTTTAGGCCTGAATTTGGCAACCTGCTCGGCAAGCAGTTTGATATTATTGTGGGCGCTAAGCGCAACAACCTCATAATCAGCGCCGAGCAACTCTATAACGCGCAGAGCATTTGTGCCGATTGAGCCTGTTGAACCGAGTATTGCTATCCGTTTAACCATATCTGAATTTCGGCTAATTATACATTAAGAAAGAGTTTTTAGCACTATTTTGCTCAAATCCCCATAATTTCTTTGTCATAAAGGGGTTAAATGCTATCCAGAGTTGTTTAGGCAATATTTAGCCCTCGGTTTTACCGGGGGTTATGTTTAGCCGTCGCCGGCACGGCGACGATATTTAGCCCCCACTTTCAGTGGGGGTTTCCCGTCCCACCCTTCGTACTTTTTTCACTTCGTCCCGGCAGGTTCCTCAATTTTTCACTTTTAATTTTTCACTTTTAGTTTTCTATCCCCTACCCCCTAAAATTCACTTATTTACGCCGCTTTTTTGCTAAAGCTTTCAAATCTTCATTTAGCAGAAAACTTCTGAAAGGCTCATTCTTAAAACAAGGAAAATTCAACGGCGCGTATTCTTCTTCGCCTTCCTGCAGCACGAATTTATCACGCGCAAAAGCCGCGATGATTCGATTCTGAGCGCTGTTTGGCAGGTGAAACGTTAATTTCTTTTTCTCTTTGTTTAGAAATTGCGCCAGACAATAGCGCCTTCCTCTTGTTCGCCGGACGCAAACGCCGATAAAACCGCTGTTATTCTTGCATTTTTTATTCAGGCTGTTTTGTCGATAATTTACAATACGCAGATTCTTTCTGCGATTATCCATCGGGTCTCCGTTTATATGATCGACAAGCTCGCCTTCCTTGGCGTCCATCACAAATCGTGAAAGCGTAATACATTTGACCCGCCCTTTTCCTTCGACTATTACAGGATACCCTGCCGTCGATATGCGCAATGAGCTTATATCACCGTTATATTTTTGATTAGGCAGTTCGTGCACGTCGCTTTTAATTTTGTAATAGATATCAGGGTCAACTTTTACTATTCGCCTGCGAATCTTGAACATCAGGTAATCGATTCCGCTCATCTTTGCCATAGGAAATCTCCGCTAAAAAATAGATTGGTTAATAGATAAAAAGGTAAAAGGGTAAAGGGGGTGGGAATTTGATATGAGTTAACTATACGCTATACGCTATAACACGCTGGGTGATGTTAACCGTTAAAACATCTTCAATTTTCAATATTATTAGTCGTCCGACTAACAATACCTGTATTATACCATTTTTTCTTAAAAAATCAAGGTTTTTTTCAACTTTTTTGTAAAAATTTTGCAATATTTTGTAAATACTTAACAAGAAAGGGCTTAGAAACCTCCCATTTTTTTAAAAAAGGGATATTCCACGGTTAGCCCCGCCATCCCCGATGGCGGGGTTGTTTAGCCGTCGCCGGTACGGCGACGATATTTAGCCCGCCCCAACCTGCCTGTCCTCCGACTTGTACGTCCGTAGATTTATCGAAGGCGGATGACGGGGTCATCAGAGCCCAAGCGAAAACGCAGGGATAATATTTAACCCACCATCTTGATGACGAGGTTCACCCGTCAGTGTTATCGTCAGTGTCAATCTCACCAATCCTCAACAAAAAACCTCCTCGGCCGCTGGCCGAACTCCGCATTGTCCTTGGGACTCCGCCGTAAGGTGTCCCCAAGGGACTTACGGAGGACTCCATAGGAGAACAGCCGAAGGGAAAAAACTCGGATATTCAGTTAGACCTGAAAAAAATAAGAAACAGGCAGATATTGGCTGTGTCGTTATCCATTTTTAGTCGTCAGAAATTCGTGTTTTGTTAATTTTTCTGGACGATAAATCTTCGAGGCAGAACCAGAAAAAGCTTGACTTTTCAAGATAGCTTGATATTCTATTAGAAAAAGGTTTAACGGCGTAGTTAAGCAAGAATATACAATGTATATCGCAAAACTCTGATACTAAATCTTTACTTTTCGTCTTTGGCAGTTCGCTTTTAAGAAAGAGAAAATGAATTTTTGTGGAGGCGCTAAAATGAGAACAACCGTTTTAATGCTAATAGTATGCATGGGATGTGTAGGCAGTGCATCAGCAGCGAATTGGAAAATAACAGAAATACCAGTACCAGACACACATACTGGTGATTTTCTCGAGAATTGGACTATCGATGATTACGGACACCTTTATTGGCTACATGGCTCAGAAGATGGCTTTACTCTGTATCGCTACGACTGGGCGACAGATAGTATTTCTACCATAGCACAAGGAACTAACTACTTAAACCTAGGTTCTACCCAAGCTGCTAATAGTAATTATTCTAGCGGCATAAATGTTGCATGGACGCAAGATGATGGTATTGGTGAGCATGATATATTCTTCTATGATGGTGATGAGGTCACTCAAGTGACGAATACATTTGGTATTGACGAACAGCTTATTAGTGTTTTCGGTGACAGTGTTTACTACTACTATCAGATTATCGTAACCGACCCTTATGATTATAGCTACCGTTTATTTCATGCTGTTAAATGGGAATCAGTATTAGCTCTCGACTGTAACACGGTCAGGTCATTCGGCTATAAGTTGGACAGTGACTTAAGTGGTGACTGTTACGTAAATTTTAAAGATTTTGCTGTGTTTGCACAAGAATGGCTTGAGTGTAATGAGCCAAACGACCCGAATTGCACACATCCTTGGGAATAGCCACCCTTTTACTTCTCGGCTTAGGTGGCTTGGCCCTTCGACTACGCTCAGGACAGGCATTACAAATGAAACGCAGGGTAAAATATCTTTGAGTGTTGATGCTATCTCTTTTCCTCACTCTTTTCATGTTGAGTTGCTTCGGATTCTTTCCAGAATTTCCATCCACAGGATGCCCGCACAGCATGCCCCACAACGGCATTACCAATACAAGTTGTTTCCTCTTTTTTTACTTAGAGCCTATCCGAATAACTCACTCTATTGCAGCCGGCCGCCAAACAAAAATATCTCTGTGGTCTCTGCCTGTCCCGCACCCTATGCGGTGCGGGGTAATCCGTGGTAAATTTATCTCTGTGTTCTCACACTCTTTGCTTGCTCGTGCTACGTAGCGAAGTACTTCGCAGAGTAGTGATAATTATCAAGTATCGATTTTCACTCTTTAACCCCAGCGTCACTATACTCGTATGCAGTATACTGCAATGAAGTATACTGCAATAGAGTATACTACAATGCAGCATAGTAATAACATTCGTTTGCTTTAAGGCACAGCCCCTAAGGGGCCAAAAAGGCAAACACTAAACCCGGTCAAAGTTTACTTTGGAGAGGGTTTTGTTTGAATTTTCGCAGTCCTGATTCATCGGGACAGCCTTAAAGCAACTTCATCCGTGTAAATCTGTGTTAATTTGTGTCTATTCGTTAATAATATCTCTGTGAACTCGGTGACTCTCCGTAAGGAGTCCCTAGGACTGTGGTGAAATTAATCCGTGTAAATCCGTGAAATCTGTGGCTCTGTGGTAAAAAACAAAATCCGTGTTAATCCTGTCTAAAAAAAATCGTGTCTATTCGTGTTCATTCGTGGTTAATTAGAATCCGTATAATCCGCGTAACTTGTGCCCAAGGTATCTGCGATAAAAAAGTTTTGCCTCTTAGTGCCTTTGTGGCTAAAATAGGCACGTAATGGAAATTTCGTGGATAACGAGATTAAGGATATTTGCAGCGATTGCAATAGGCGCTTTGTTGGTGGGCTTTTTGCCATGGCATCTTGTCCGGCCTGCCGCCGATGCCGGAGGCGTTTTTGCCGTCTTTGCCGGCAGTATCAGCGTTACTGATATTTTAATTTGTGCCTTTCTTGCATTCGTAGCCGGCTTTGCCGCTTCAGCGGTTTGCACGCCTTATGGCGCACAGATAGGAATAATAGCCGCCCCGGCCGGCCTTGCGGTCTGGGGACTGAAAAGTTCGTCGCTCTCGAAGCTCTTCCAGATAGCCCCTGCCGTTACTGACAGGATGCAGGTTTATAACAAATTAAGATTCGAGGGTTTCATCTGGCTGGCGATTGTGGTCTGTGGTTTTTTAGGTGCTATAGCAGCCGATAGGATTTTCAGAAGGAAAGAAATCGACCTGCCCGACCGGATAAAGCCGAGCTTTCCACTGCCGGACTTTGCACAGATAGCGATAGCGGTTATCGGGACTGTATTTATTGCCAATTTTCTGCTCAATATTCTCGCCGCTGATGTTAGTTATTCGGACGCAGGCTTAGGTCGCGTTACAGCTCAGCCGGCAAATGCTCAGGTAGCATTTGCTGTTTTCATTGCTTTTGGCATTTGCGGCTTTTTGGCCAAGCTTTTTTTGAACTCAAAGGCCTATTGGCCGGCAATGGCCTCTGTAGTTGTAATTTATTATTCTATAATCACTTACAGCAAAAGCAAAATCATGGCTCATTTAGCCGCTTCCTGGCCGGCGGTTTTCTTTGCAAGGCCCGTTATGGCTATTTTGCCTGTCCAGATGGTCGCATTTGGTTGTTTAGGGGCTCTCTGGGGCTATTGGTTAGCTGTCAGCTATAATATATGGCGAACGCATCAGGCGTAATAGCCAATTTTTAGCCAAAAAACGCACCTTTCCTACATAACTCTATTTTTTAAAAGCACTTGTGTTATAATGCCGGGCAGGTGGTCTAATCCTGTAAAAAAGAGAAGAATTTGGTATATTGCCACACTTTAATAGCCGAATAAACACAATGGATGGCGGCTATCGTCATCGGGTAGTTGGTTTGTTAAATATCGAATAGAAGGTATCAGGAAACAGAAACCGTTTGGTTTTCGTAGTTATAGGTGAAGGAATAGTTTTTTAAACGGCGGAAAGGAGTGCCGGAAAATGTTAGTTTTAAGCAGACAGAAAAACGAATCAATTATGATTGGCGACAACGTTGAGGTTATCATTGTTGACGTACGAGGCGACAAAGTCCGCCTCGGCATCACCGCCCCAAAAGCAATATCCGTTCACCGCAAAGAAATTTATAACGCAATTCAGCAGGAGAAGGCAGGAGAGAACCAAGAGACTAAGCCGCCGGCGAAGAGTACTATGTAAAAGCTTTACAGAGGCTGGGAAAACCTTGCATCTGATATTTCCTGGAAATAAAAAAAGGCTGCTTTGAGGCGGCCTTTTTTGCTTTTGCATTTCTGATACTACGACTCAAAATGTTTATT
>CAYTQR010000022.1:0-19044 GCA_964440045.1 uncultured Planctomycetaceae bacterium
GAATCATGCTAATCCTACATACACCGCATATCATTTATGATATTATTGAAACTTCCTGACATCCCTTGGATGGGAGTGTATCAAGCCAGGCCCGATTAAAAAAGTCAAAAAACTATCGAATCAGGAAAATGGAAAATATTGAGGCAAATAAAAAAGCCCGCCTGAAGCGAGCTTTTCGGGTTTGAAACTAAGTTGCCGATTAGGCGGGCGTTACATTTGTCGCACAAGGACCTTTTTTGCCCTCTCCGACATCGAAATTGACCTTTTGGCCGTCATCGAGCGATGCATAGCCGCTGGTCTTTATTTCTGAATGATGAACAAACAAATCTGCACTGCCGTCGTCCGGCGTAATGAAGCCATAACCCTTACTCGCGTTGAACCATTTTACTGTACCTGTACTCACTTGACTTACTCCTAAAAAACTTGATATCTCTACTTTTGTTTATTCGGGAGATACTACCGAGAGACTAAATAACATTCCCTAACTTACTCTATATATATCAGTTGCAGACATTAGAGCATAAGAGGACAAAATATGCAACAATAAATATCTCTTTAGCATAAAAAATGTAAAAAATATCCCAAAAGCAAAAAACCGGCTTTTATCCCTAAAAAACCGGCTTTCAGGCCAAAATCAAGCTAAAATGCGGGCATTTCGACAATATCAGGACAGGCCGTAATCGGTAAGAAGTTTTCCCAGCTCCTGTTTCTGGGCGGAATTCAACGGCGTCATCGGCAGGCGCATCTCTTCCGAAGCCATTCCGAGTATTGCCATAGCCGCCTTTATAGGTATGGGATTTGTCGCCATGCTCAGCATTATTTTGGAGAGCTTGAACAATTTATTGTGCCATTTCCTTGCCGAAACAAAATCGCCTTCGAGTATCAAATCTGTCATTGCTTTTACATCGCCGGGCACTATATTCGCCACGACGCTAATCACGCCTTTGCCGCCAACCGATGCTATCGGAAGCGTTAAAGAGTCATCGCCTGATATTATCGTAATATCACACAGGCTGGTTATCTCGCTGGCCATATCAAGTTTGCCTGTTGCCTCTTTTACCGCAACAATATTCTCAATCTGGGCCAGTCTTGCTATCGTTGCAGGAGTCATTCCCGCTCCGCATCGGCCGGGGATATTATAAAGGACCATCGGCAAATCGACCTCTTCAGCTATCGCTGCGAAGTGCTGATAAAAACCTTCCTGAGTCGGTTTGTTATAATAGGGCGTTACCTGAAGCGAGGCATCTGCGCCAACTTTTTTCGCAAAGGCTGTAAGCTCTATCGCCTCAGCCGTGCTGTTCGAGCCTGTCCCTGCAATTACGGGAATTTTACTGCCCACGGCCTTTACAACCCGTTCGATAACGCCTCTGTGCTCAGAATGACTCAACGTCGGCGATTCACCTGTTGTGCCGCAGGGGACTATGCCGTCTGTGCCGCTCTTTAAATGAAATTCAATCAATTCCTCAAGGGTGTTAAAATCTACCTGGCCGTTGTCAAAAGGCGTTATAAGCGCTACCATTGCCCCGCTGAACATTTTACCTCCTTACGAGTTTTCCTTTAATATTTTACAATATTCTCTTACCGCATTGCCCAGCCCCATATCAATCGCATCGGATATAAGGGCATGGCCGATTGAGACCTCCATAATAGGAGTAACATTTTTGCAGAAGTACGGCAAGTTGTCAAGATTAAGGTCATGACCTGCGTTTACGCCAAGGCCTATATTAGCAGCTTGTGCCGCGGCTAAAGCATATTTTTTGGTAAGAAGCTCAAGATTTTTCTTTGTCGCAAAGGCCTGTGCGAAAGGCTCGGTGTAAAGCTCTATCCGATCGGCGCCGAGATGCTTTGCCTTTTCGACAGTCTCAAGAATAGGGTCAATAAAAAGACTTACCCTTATCCCAAGCTCTTTGAGTTCGTCTACAATAGGCGAGAGTTTTTTGAAATTTTTAGTGCTCAACTCCCAGCCATGGTCGCTTGTTACCGCCCCCGGCATATCGGGAACAAGAGTCGCTTGGGTAGGCAGAATTTGGGGCATTATATCCATAAACTTACCGGTAAATGGATTACCTTCGATATTGAACTCAACGCCGCTGACAATCGGCTTCAACTCGTAAACATCAGAGTACCTGATATGTCTCTCGTCCGGCCGGGGATGAACCGTTATTCCATACGCACCGGCCGCGATACAGGTCTGGGCCGCTTTTGTTACACTCGGTATGCCAATCGCGCGGGCATTACGCAAAAGAGCAATTTTATTAAGATTTACACTTAATTTGGTCATATTTCTTCCATTTGGATTATACCCGACTTATTTATATCTTTTTTCTTTCCAAACTCAAGCAAAATTTACCCCTATTTGCGAAAGACAAAACCCAACCCCCGCCGTTGCCTGTCCAGCGTAGCTTTCTTGTCCTTTCGTAGTTCTTAATGAAGAAGGAAGCGAAGACGGAATTCGGGACGTCTTTGCTGAGACTGGTTCACATCAGGAATTAAAATCCGCACTTTTTAAGGAATTCACCTACGCTTTGTCAATCAGTCTTATGCATTCATCTACATTTTCTTTTGGGATATCCCAGCTGGCCCGTGAATTTATATTAAGCTCCGGAATCTCATGATAAAAGCCAATAAAAATCCCACATGGAAAGAATATGGGGACAGCAAGCCGCCAAAAGAAGGGTGGCGTGGGATATACAAGTAATATCTTCATCTTCTTTTTAACATCTCACGAAAAAGATTACGCCTGGGCGAATCTATACCGCCATGACCTCTCATTACCATGGAAGAGGATAGTATAATATTCTCTAAGAACATACAAGGAATGTCCATGCGTTTCCTAAGTTTTCTGCAAAGCGGTTCTTTAAATATTTTTCCCGTCAAGGAAAGCGCTACAGACATCAATCTGGTTGCCCCTGTTCGCTTGACTGTGTCTTTGAGCCAATCCAGATCAATCTCACCAGCTATACCACGAACAGACTGAAGAATGTCAACCAAAAGACCAAGTCGATCAAAACAGTGGCTTGTTGCTGCATGTACCGAAGCGATTAATAAAATAGAAGCAGGACTGGCCTGACCGTTACCGTTCAACTGAAGCTGTTCATAAGTTACAGAGACACCCTGTCTAATTGTTGGAGAATTAACAAGGTTCCAGTGCACTTCGACCTTACCTCCGGATTGATTTTTTCGTAGCCAACCCGCTTGACCATAATCGCTGGAATATTTCATATCCGGGTCTTCTGGCTCATAACCTAATGACAACATAACATCAGCTGCATCTGTTAGTACCTTCTTTGAAACAAGTACATCAATGTCACTTGAAAACCTTAGCGAATCAGACTCATAGAGTCTCTTTGCGAATTGTGTACCTTTGATGACCATATAGGGAATTTTCCGCTTCTTGAATTCCTCGTCGATTTGTCTTTCTTGAAAACCTAAAAGCATCTGTATCGCTGCCCTTTTTCGAAAATTGCGCATCGCTTTGCACATAATGTCGCTAAACACTTTGGAATGCTCTTTACAATCAACTATTCTGCCGGCTGAAAAATCTTCAGAACATTTATTCAGGTTCTTAATGACGCTCGGCAAAACGCCATGCCAATCGGCGGACTCTACCAACTCATCTAACTGGCAGGGCGTGAGTTTCTTTGATGGAAAGTTCGTACTTGAATATTCTGGGCACGACAGGATAATCAACCATTTATTAGCTACTCTGTGCATACTTACTACCTTAAAAGACCAGTAACAACATCATGAAGGCCGGCAACATCCGGCCCCGCACTTAGCAAATAGCAATCACAGCATCTGGCTAATGCTCCTATCGTACGAAATATCTCTCCAGCAGCCCCTCTTGCATTAGAATCGAATATCCGAACATTTTCTCTGGTCAGAGTCTTAATCGCTTCAACTTTGTTTATTGGATTTATTCGATGTTCTTTCGTGTTACGAGCATCCAGAAAGATTATTAGTTTTGGTTCTACTTTTATTGGACAACTTCCAAAATCCTCTGAGACATTAATAAAAAATTCATCCGGCATTGTGGTCGGCCTCTGCGGTAAATCCTGTAACCACTTTAGCATCTCAAGAGTTTTATAATGGACCTTACAGGCCCTTGGCAAACCCCAGATAAATAAGCCTTTCGCCAAGTCATTTGTCACAAAAGTTAAGTCATCGGCAAGGAGCTTCATACCGGCACCTCGAAGTGCCAGAGCTGTGGTTGTTTTCCCTTTACCACTCTCTCCAGCAATAAGAATCCCTTTATTTTTCCCGTATTTATCATATACAAGACTTGCCGTGTGAACAACATGATGACCGCCAGCACGCAGAAACTCCACAAGCACTGACAGCAATCCCCCGCCTGCCATTATAGACCATTCCTCACCTTCACATACGGTGATTTTGGCTCTCCGTGATGGAATGTCTATTACCGTGCTGACTAACCCCAATACATCTAAGCGATGAATATTATCTCCGATCCAGTAGGCCATTGTTGTACCGTTATTTAATGTACCAACCCAGAATTGTCGCATACCTGCCGGACAAGCAATTTCCTTTGATACGTCTCCTTCAGTTATAGCTACTTTGCACGTTTTTGCCGATTTTCTTGGTGTAACTAAAAATGGTGCCAGTACTGAATCTATCACTTTCACAACAGACTTTGAGTCTGTCATAACACTTAGGTTTAATCCGTGTACATCATAAGCATATCTACGCATCGATTTTTTAGTGAAGCTCAAAAAACGACCCTGTTGTTTATGGCTTAAACACTGCTATGAACCCAACACAGGGGAAGGTTCATCAGTCTCAGTAATATCCTTCAGAACCTCACGCTTGACTAATGTCGGCTCTTCGTAAGTTTTTTTCTCGACATCTTTATTTTCCATTGTCATATTCCTTAACTGCAAAAACCGCTATGAACCCAACACAGGGGGAGAAGGATTCTCACCATCAGTAACATCCTTCAGAACCTCACGCTTGACTAATGTCGGCTCTTCGTAAGTTTTTTTCTCGACATCTTTATCTTCCATTGTCATTCCCTTAAACAAAACAACCTTAAACTCAACCAAAATCCATAATACTTTATGCTATCTCACGGCAAATCAAGTTTGTATTTTCTGTGGGTTAAAACTACTGCAGCGGCCCCCTGAGGCCCCGGGGACAAACTCTTACCATGGCACGTAACCCAGCAATGAGCAGTCATCCTTTTGTCATATCTCTTAGGTACAAAAACCGCTATGTGCAGAACAGCAGGCACACCTGAAAGGCAAAGAAAATGAAAAAGCGTAAAACCATGCCGTAAACACTTGCGCCTTTTCATTAGCAATGGTTTTTTAAGACGGTCTGCTACCACATCACAGATCTTTTCAGCAGAGATACCTTTATAAGGCTCACGCCTGGCAGGGGGAGTAAGCACTCTGAGTATCTGTTTTAAGCCAAGGATATTATCGAGCAATGGAATCATTACAGATACTATATAAACGTGCATTTTGAATAATTGCAGTCTCATTAAAATAGACCTAATTTACATAACCTTCTGAATAAGTTTTTCAGCTAAAAGCTTATTGGCAATAGAGCTGATATCTAACATCAGTTTTTCCTCACTAACGTCGAATTTATCTAAAAGATTATCAATTATTTGTTCAAGGCTAAGTTGCCCATCAATAGCAGAAAGAAAAGCTGC
The DNA here is from genome assembly GCA_964440045.1 of uncultured Planctomycetaceae bacterium. Taxonomy (GTDB): domain Bacteria; phylum Planctomycetota; class Phycisphaerae; order Sedimentisphaerales; family UBA12454; genus JAFGGI01. The sequence goes on from CAYTQR010000022.1 coordinate 5,675, forward strand.
CGTAGTATCATTGCAGGAATATAAAACTCCTGAGTTAAGTGAAAGAATAACCGTCTCTACGCCTGCCCCGAGCGACTGAAATGCTACGTCATCTGCTATCTTCAGTCTTATGCTTAAATCCATTTCGTCCTCGCACGGCACAAAAATACATACACCATTTTGGCGTATATAAAGGTCACATTACCCTTTAATACTTGAGAAGTCAAAGATTAATTTCAGTATATCTATTCGACATTAACGCCAACTGATTTTTGCCCTAATAAAATCTCCCGCCAGTTCCTAAAACTAACAACTAGCAACTATCAACTAAATTCCCCTTTTAATAGCCTTAAATTGTGGTTAATATGTCCAAATATGGAAATTAAAGGCAAAACAGCGATAATCACAGGCTCTACCGGCAAGTTAACCCGCTCAATAGTGATAATGCTAACAAAAGCAGGAGCACAGTGCATCTGTATATATAACAAAAATAGCAAACAGGCGAAGGAGCTTAGGGCAGTATTAAACAGGTTAAAAACGAAAAACTTTTTTGTTCAAGCCGACCTGACGGAAGATAAAAACATCGAAAAAGTCTTTGCCGAAATTAAAAATTTTTCTGCCCCGCAGATTTTAATCGATGCCGCAGCAATTTTTGAAAAGAAACCCCTTGAGGATATTACTTTTGAGTATGTCAGAGAAACTTTCGATATTAATTTTACAGCTTCAATAATGATGACACAAAAATTCGTTGAGCTTGTTCGGCAGAAAGTAAAAAGCAAACAGATACCCATTGCCAAGATAATAAATATCACTGACATCGTCGCCCAGAACCCGCCTGCAGGATTTAGTATCTATTCTGCATCAAAAGCCGCTCTTATTGCTGCGACAAAATCACTTGCCAAAGAACTTGCGCCTGATTTTACAGTTAATGCCGTTGCGCCTGGAATTATAAACTGGCACAAAGGTGTTACTGAAAAACAAAAGAAAAAAATCCTTGCCAATATCCCAGCCAAAAGAACAGGTAAACCACAAGAGGTTGCACAAGCGGTAAAGTTTCTCATCGAAAACGATTACCTGACAGGGCAGATTATCAATGTTGACGGAGGCAAAACTATATGATACTCAATCACGCTAACAGGATAACTATTCTGCGAATACTTCTGATTGTGCCTTTTGTTATCTGTATGCTCAAGATTAATCATCCGGCAATAGGTACGTCAATGCGGTATTTGTCACTGCTGCTTTTTTTGATTATGGCTTTCTGCGATGCTTATGACGGCTATATCGCCAGAAAGAAAAACCAGATAACGCCATTGGGCTCCTTTCTCGACCCGACAGCCGACAAACTGCTTATGATGTGTGCGTGTCTGCTTTTGTCTATTGAAAAGACCGCTATTACCGGTTTTCGGCTGCCGCCGACAGTGGTTGTACTGATTGTTGGCAAAGACCTTTTCCTGTTGATTGGTTTTGTTATACTTTATTTCCTGACCTTTCAGGTAAAAATAATACCGGCGTCTATTGGCAGGATAGCTACGGCACTGCAGTTAACTATGGTTGCTGCGATACTAATTGCACCGGAAGTGTCTGCCGTCCTTGCCGGCTGGATATGGTTTTTGAGATTTTTATGGTGGTCAGCGGCAGGTGCCGCTATTATTGCTACCCTTGTTTACATCCGCGCCGGAACAAGATATATTGAAGAATTCGGAAACAATAAATAATCGAAGATTTTATGACAGATTTTAGTGAAATTATAGATGTACTCGAAGACCTTAAAAAAGGCAAAATGATTGTCCTTGTCGATGATGAAGACAGGGAGAATGAAGGGGACCTCGTCTGTGCTGCCGAGAGTGTAACGCCGGACATAATCAATTTTATGGCAAAATTCGGCAGGGGGCTTATATGCCTGCCCCTTACAAGTGAAAAATGTAATTCACTCGCCCTGCATCCGCAGACAAATGAAAATACCGCCAGGCTCGGCACTGCCTTTACCGTCAGCATTGACGCTAATGAAGGAATTACCACTGGAATCAGTGCTGCAGACCGCGCCCATACAATAAAAACCGTCATCGCGGACAAAGCAAAACCTTCCGACCTTGTTCGGCCGGGACATATCTTTCCACTGCGGGCAAAAGACGGCGGGGTTCTCACCCGCGCAGGACAGACCGAAGGGGCGGTCGATTTAATGAAACTGGCAGGAATGAAACCGGCAGGGGTTATTTGTGAGATTATGAACGAAGACGGCTCTATGGCAAGAGTGCCGCAGCTTCTGACATTCTGCGAAAAACATAAACTTAAAATAACCACTATAGCAAAACTTATCGAATATCGGCTGCAGAGAGAAAGTCAGGTAAAAAGGATACAATCCGTTTTTCTGCCGACTGATTACGGCCGGTTTCAGCTCATTGGCTATGAAACTATAACCAGTCCGGAACCTCATCTTGCTCTGTGCAAAGGAAATGTCGGAAAGCTTGACGAAGAAGGGAATCCCGTGGTTATAGACGAGCCGGTTCTTGTCCGTGTACATTCCGAATGCCTTACAGGCGATTTATTTCATTCGCAAAGATGTGAGTGCGGCTATCAGCTCATAAGAGCAATGGAGATGATTGAAAAGGCCGGTTGCGGGGCAGTTGTCTATCTCAGGCAGGAAGGCAGAGGCATCGGACTTACCAATAAACTGCACGCATATAAATTGCAGGAACAGGGGCTTGATACCGAGCAGGCAAATCTTCAGCTTGGCTTCAGGGCAGACAGACGGGATTATGGAATCGGGGCGCAGATATTAAGAGACCTTGGTCTTAGGCAGATAAAAATCCTTACTAACAATCCCAAAAAGATTTCCCGGCTCGAAGTTTACGGCATCAAAATCGTTGAACAGGTTCCGCTAATGGCAAAACCCGGGCCGCACAATATAAATTATCTTAAAACTAAAAAATACCGATTTGGCCATTCTCTGAACGAGGATTTGTAATGAAATATATTATTTCTGTTTGCGCATTGTTCTTTATGTTGGTCTGTACTGGCTGCGAGGAGCAGATGCAGACCAGCGACGCCGATTCACCGGCTGCTAAAATGCAGAAGCAATGTTTATTCGTGCCCGTAAAAGTCAGGTTCAATCAGCTTACCGAATTCGCCGGCGACTGGCAGATATCGGCATATGTAGATATGTTAGACCAGTTCGGTTCGCGTATAAAGGCCAGCGGCCTGTGGAGATTTGAACTTTACGAATATGTGCCCAGGTCGACTGAACCGAGGGGGACAAGACTCTATATTTGGCCGGATATTGAACTGACAGATGCCAGAAAAAATTACAGCTTATGGCAGGATTATTTGCGGTGTTATAAGTTCGACCTTGATTTTGATATCGACCTTGTAAGTGATAAGACCTATATCCTGCAGGCGATATGCTTCACCGCACAGGGAAGACGAATCATCGAATTTACGGAATTGAGACGTTAATTTATTGTCCAAAAGCGGCATCTAACAGTTCATTAAGGCCGGGAGTCTCAGCTTCCCACGCTTTAAGAACCTGGCCGTTATCGATAACTACCACAACAGGACTTTGCAGGAACCATTTCTTTTTATCATTCAATCTGCCGCAGGTAACTTTAGTTTCGCTGCTGATCAACGGTTGGGTGGTGACTCCGTAAGGCGGCATCTCAACAAATGCGAAGTTGATATCATTGCCTGCCAGAGAATTATGCATCTGCTCGTATAACGGCATCGCTTCTTTGCAATCGGGACAGTCATCGTGATATAACAAAATAACCCATAAGCCGTTTTGCAGTTGGTCTTTGATATCAATATATTCGAGCATTGGCCAAAGATTTTGTTTTGCAGGCGTATTTGCCTCGGTTGTTGTAATTTTTGGCGGAATCCAATCGTCGACAGTGGGCTTGACCTGTTTGTTGGTTATGAGAAGATATTCAATCGTCGGCAGTAAAATAAAAGTTGGTATTGCGATAGCGAAAAAACGAACGGCGCTCGGCCAGGGGGGCGGAAGCAATTTTTCACCCTTCGGCCTGAATATCGCAAGCAATATAAATATCGGTATATCGACTACGGTAAGCGTTATCCATGGATTGACAGTAATAATACCAAAGCAGTCGCAGGATTCAGCGCCTATAAGACCTTTATACAATGTGATGACGATAAAACCGGCAAAGGCAATTGTTCCCAGCAGCCAGGCGGCCTTTCTAAACAGACCGCAGATAAGCCAGATTCCCAAACCGGCCTCAAGCGGCACCTGTATCAGGAAAAACTCCCACGATTCCCAGAACCCCTCGCTTATTATGGGTTCGGTAAGCATCTGGTGAATCTTCAATGCCGCAGCGACCAGCAGGACAATACCGGTTATCCACATTATAATGATATTTGCTTTTTTCATAATTTATACTCTCATATATAAACCGCCGTTAACGGCAATATATTCGCCGGTAATGAACTCAGCCGCATCGCTTGCAAGAAACAAGATAGCCTTTGCGACATCTTCAGCTCTGCCGTTTCGTCCCAGCGGCGTCTCTTTTGCGACGGCTTTTCTACGCTCCGGCGTACTGAACTGTTCGTGAAAACGTGTCTCAATAAGACCGGGCATAACAGAATTAACTCTTATGCCGAAAGGTGCAAACTCCTTTGCCATCGCTATTGTCATCGTCGCAACCGCTGCTTTTGCTGCCGAATAAAGGCCGCTGCCCTTTGCTCCACCGTTATGGCCTGCTACAGAACCGATATTCACGATACAGCCCTTTGATTTTTTTAAATACTCCAGCGCCGCCTGCGAGGCAAGAAAGGCGCTCTTGACATTTGTTGCAAAGGTGTCCTCGAAATATTCATCTGTTGCGTCGGCAAAATCCTGTCTTTCTATAAGTGTCCCTGCGTTATTTACAAGTACATCAATCCCGCCGGCGAGTTTGATAAAATCTTTTATTAGTTTGACCACTTGTTCTTTATCTCTTATGTCTGCCGCCAGCAGATAGCCGTCGGATACTTTTTTGACCTCTTCAAGTGTTTTTTCGCCGCCGTCTTTTGTCCTGAAGTAATGAACACCAACGAAGCAACCCTGTTTGGCAAACATTTTCGCCGTCGCCGCCCCGATTCCGCTGCTTGAGCCGGTAACTAAAACCTTTTTGCCTTTTAAATCCTCATAAATCATTGTGATGTTTCCTCACTTTGTATTTGTTCCAATTGCATTACGAGTTTATCGAGTTTTTTCTGGCCTTCATCGTGTTTGGAATGCGCATTTCGCAAATGTCCGCCAAGCGTGTCCCACAAGGAGATAAAATCTGCGAATGAAACGTTGAGGGTTTTAAGATTTTTACGGATTTCAGCAGCCTGTTTTTCTATTTGAAGGCCGTGCAGCCCCATTACTATAGTCATAAGATAAACATATAATAAATTTGGCGAGACAGGAAAGACCTTTCTTGTCATCGCGTAATCCTGAATACTTATCGTATCTTCGGTTATTTTTACCATCGCTTCATAATAAACATTCTCAGCAGGGATATACATAATCGCGAAGTCCAGCGTTCCTTCGTTAGGCTTGATATAACTTTCGGCGATTTTGTCGATGTGTTTCTGGACGTCTTTTAAGAATTCTCTGCGAAGTTTTTTTGTCTCAGCCTCGTTTTCTGCCTTTTGGAGTTTTTGAAAATTTTCCAATGGAAATTTTGCGTCAATCGGCACGGTGTAATCGGGCATTTTTACAAGTGCGTCAACTTTTTTGCCGTCGCGAAAAGTATATTGAAGTGCGAAACTCTCGGCCGGCAGCACGGCAGAGAGTATATTTTCCAAAGACCATTCGCCCAGACCGCCGCGGAGTTTCGGGCTTGCAAGTATCTGTTGAAGACTTTTTATGTCTGAGCCTAATTCTATTATCCTTTGGTTGGCGCCCTGGAGCTTGCCAAGCTCAATATTTACATCCTTTAATGTCTGGACTTGAGATTGAAGATTTTTATCAATAGTATTCTGCAGACCGGCGGATAGATCCTCTTGGGCCTTTTTTACGCCTTCAAGCTGTGTGCGGATAGTAAGCCATAGTAAAGCCACTATTACTGCTAAAACTGCCACTATAAGGACTATGATAAGTGCTTCTGTCATCAACTTTTCCCAAAAAACCTAAAAAAACTAACCTTTTGTAAATTATAGCTTTCTCATCCAAAATCGTCAAAAGCTATAAAAAACAAATTTAAGGGTAGCCGAGTCCACTATCAAGGCTTTTAGCGGTTTGGCAGTGTTAAGATGGGCGGTTTTTTTTCAAAAACCCCCTTGTTTCTATGATTATAATTGTTACAATAATTTGCCAGGATACTCTTTTGGAAAAGGACGATTATGAAGAAGATATCACTTATATTATTATTTGCCTCTATAGTATTAATTTCCGGCTGTTATAGCTGCAAAGTTGTGAAAGCTCCTATGCCGCTGCCGGGAGATTGCCAGCCGCCATGTGGCGAACCTGAACTCGTACCACCTCCACCGCAGCAGGTTGTTAATTGTGCTGCAAGAATCTACCCCGGCGAAACCTGCGGGGTAATAAAGATCGACAAGTCTATGCCGTCACAGGTACAAACGGGTGCGGAATTCGAATACCAAATCAAGGTCACAAACCTTACCAGTTCAGCGCTGGCTGATATAGTTGTAACAGATACATTCATCAGCAACTTCAGGTATATAAGTTCAAATCCGCCGGCAAATGTCCAGGGCAACAAGCTCATCTGGGTTTTCCCTGGCCTCGGACCAAAAGAGACTAAGGAAATTAATGCCACAGCCGTTGCCGCTGCGAGCGGAATCATTCAGAACTGTGTAGATGTTACCTACAGAATGCCGCTTTGCGTACAGTCTGTAAGTATTCAGCCAAAGCTCGCTATCTCGAAAACCGCTCCTGCTGAAGTGTCAATATGCGAACCGATTACTTATACTTTGAAAATAGAAAACACCGGCACAGGACCGGCAGACAACGTTAAAATTATTGATAAGCTGCCTGATGGCCTTGTAACCATTCGTGGTTCCAGCGGGGTTGAAATCCCTATTGGCTCTATTCCTGCCGGCACTGCCAGGAGTATGTCATTTGCCGTCAAGGCTCAAAAAAGCGGCACATATACCAACAGTGCCGTTGCTATCGCCGATGGAAATATAGAGATTCAATCACCGCAGGTTTCAACCGTTGTCAGACAGCCGAAACTGAGTATAACAAAAAGCGGGCCTGAGACGCAGTACCTCGACAAAGAAATTACTTACGAAATCGCTGTTACCAACACAGGCGACTGGCCGGCTGTTAATACGTTGATTGTAGACGAAATTTCCTCAGGAGCTGACTTTGTCAGGGCAAGCCGGGGCGGCCTCTTCACAAAAGGCAAGGTTATGTGGAAGGTCGCAAAGCTCAACCCGCACGCTACAGCAAAAACTTCGGTTACATATATGCCGAAAGAAATCGGAACTGTAGCCAATACCACAAGGGCTTCAGCGGATTGTGCTGATACTGTTACAGTTGACGCCAGGACTCAGGTCAGAGGTGTACCGGCTATCCTTCTTGAGGTTATCGACCTGACAGACCAAATCAGAATCGGCAATGATGTAACATATAGAATTATGGTTACCAATCAGGGCTCTGTTGTAGGTACCAACATTGCCGTACAGGCTGTGCTTGAACCTGAAATGGAGTATGTAAGCAGTGTCGGTGCCACACGCGGCTCCCTTTCCGGCGATACAATCACCTTTGCTCCGCTGCCTTCGCTTGCTGTACAGGCAAGAGCAATCTGGGAAGTTACCGTAAAAGCAAAAGCCCAGGCAGATGTACGGTTCAGAGTCAAAATGAAAAGCGACCAGATTACAAGAGATGTTGAGGAAACCGAATCCACCAACTTCTACGAATAATCGCTCAATCTGAAAGTTCAAACCCCCGCGATTTCTTGCGAAAGCAAGAGCGGGGGTTTTTTATTGCAAAAATCGCTTTCAGGGCTTATAAATAATAGACTCAACTTGGTGAAAATGGAGTTTACTGTGCAAATAATAGATCATAAGCCTGTCAAAAGCGATCATCGATATTTTGTGGCCCTCGCGAAGGCGGGGGTTGGCAATAAAAATACGGCTAAGAGGTCTCCGGCTGAAAATAAACGGTATCATTTTATCGGCATAGGCGGTGTCGGCACAAGTGCACTGGCTGCGGTGTTGATGAAGGAAAAGGCGATTATCACCGGCTCGGATATGCAGGACTCGGCGCTTACTCAACGCCTCTCGCAAAGCGGGGCAAAAGTTACAATAGGCCACAGCGCCGACAATCTGCCCGAAAATCTTGACGGTGTGGTTATCTCAGCAGCCGTTAAAGACGACAATCCTGAACTTCAAACCGCCCGGCGGAGAAAAATAATGGTTTACAAATACGCCCAGATGCTCGGGCTGGTTTTAGACAGGTACAAAGGAATCGCCATTGCCGGCACTCATGGAAAAAGCACCACCTGCGGCTGGCTCGTTTTTGTATTAAAAAAACTCGGCATCGACCCTAACTTTGTGATTGGAGCCGACATTCTCCAACTCGCCTCCTCGTCGGGACTTGGAAACAGCGACGTCTTTGTCGCTGAGGCATGCGAATATGACAGAAGTTTTCTCAATCTGCATCCCAAAATCGGCGCTATCCTCAATATTGAGCCTGACCATCTTGATTATTATTCAGACATCGACCAAATCGTTCAGGCCTTTGCCGATTTCACAGCCAATATATCGACTGATGGAATTCTTATCGCCGCTGGGCAGGATGCAAATGTAGCCAAAATTATTGCAGCCACTGCGGATAAAAGAGAAATTCTTACTTTCGGCATCGGCCGGGGCCAGACCATTTCGGCTCGAAACATTAAGTACTTGCCGAGCTTTACTCAATTTGATTGCTATTGGCACAATGATATGCTGGCCACGGCGAAAATCAAACTCCCCGGCGAGCACAATGTAAAAAATGCCCTTGCTGTTCTGGCTTGCAGCCAGGCACTTGGACTCGAACCAAAAGATGTTATCGAACATTTAGGCAACTTCGATGGTATGGACAGAAGACTTATGGAAAAAGGAGAAATAAACGATATTGTCATTCTCGATGATTATGCCCATCATCCGACCGAGATAAAGGCCGGCCTAAAGGCCGTCAGGCAAAAATATGGCGCTCGAAAAATCTTCTGTGTATTCCAGCCGCACCAGTACAGCAGAACGAGATTTTTACTGAACGATTTTGCTGATAGCTTCAAGCTTGCTGATATGACTATTGTCCCGGACATTTATTTCGTCAGGGATACGCAGGAAAGCAAAAATGAAGTTAATTCGCAAATGCTTGTCGAGGCTATAAAAGAGAAGGGCAGCCAGGCCTTATTTATAGATTCATTTGAAAGAATTTGCGATTTTCTCAAAAGTAATGTAAAATCCGGCGATGTCCTGATAAGCATGGGTGCCGGCAATATCTGGAAGGTAGCGGATGAATATATTCAGTGGCTTGGAAAAAATAGTTAAAAAGGATTACCCTCTGGGCAGGAACACCTGGTTCGGCCTTGGCGGCAATGTCGATTGTCTCTGCCAGCCGCACAGCGCCGAGGAGCTTGCTGACGTTATAAAACGCTGCAGTGAGAACGATCTGCCTATTCACGTGCTCGGTTTCGGTTCCAATCTGCTTGTTACTGACAATGGTGTCAAAGGCGTTGTAATCATGCTCACAGGTGACGACTTTTCGCGAGTTGATTTCGAGGGCCAAATCCTGACAGCAGGCGCTGCTGCTGAACTCAACAAGATTGTCCTTGATTGTGTAAGAAAAGGGCTCGGAGGTCTTGAAGCCCTTGCCGGAATTCCAGGCTCTATAGGTGGTGCGATAAGGATGAATGCCGGCGGCCACTTCGGCGACTTCGGCTCCGCCGTTGAATCGGTTACACTTATGGATAACGAAGGGAGAATCTTTGAAAGGGCAAAACCGGAACTTTCTTTCGATTACAGAAGCACTAACATTACCGCGAAGTTTATTCTTGGCGCGAAAATAAACCTGTTCGATGCCGACCCGCAACAACTGCTCAAAACCGTAAAGGAAGTATGGATATATAAGAAGAACACCCAGCCGTTGAATACCAAAAGCGCGGGCTGCATCTTTAAAAATCCTCGCGGAATGAGCGCCGGCGCTATGATTGACCGCACCGGCCTGAAGGGCACAAAAATCGGCGGCGCAGTCATCAGCGAAAAACACGCCAATTTCATCACCGCCAAGGCCGATTGTAAAAGCAGTGATGTAATCGCACTGATTGAAAAAGTCAGAAAAGAAGTAAAAGACAAATTCGACGTCGAGCTTGAACTTGAAATTGAAATCTGGTAGCAGTTTTTAACGGCATAATATAAATGGATTTAGATATTTCGGGCGGATTGAAAGTTGCAGTTCTAATGGGGGCCGTCGGCGCCGAACGCCGGATTAGCCTGCTAAGCGGAAAATGTATTGCCGATGCCCTCAAGAAAATCTCATCATTGGAAATAATTGAACACGATTACTCCCCGGCCAAACCTGAAATTCTTGACGATGAAACCATAAACGTCTTTTTCCTTGCCTTCCACGGCGAATTCGGTGAAGGAGGCGAGATGCAGGAAGTCTGCGAACGCAAAGACCTGGTCTTTACCGGCTGTGATTCGGCATCGAGCAGACTGGCGTTTGACAAAATCGCCTGCAAAAAAGCTTTCCAAAAAGCCAACCTGCCTGTCCCCAAAGCGGCAGAAATTAAATCTGCAGACCAATTAACCGATATTGATTCGGCGCTGAAACAAATGGGTCAAAAATTTGTGATTAAGCCTGTAAGGCAGGGCAGCAGCGTCGGAATTCAAATCGTCGATGGATTAGATAAAGCCAAAATCGCCGCCGGCGATTGTTTGGCGCAGTTCGGCGATTGTTTGGCGCAGTTCGGCGATTGTATGGTTGAAGAATTTATCACAGGCAGGGAACTTACCGTCGGAATCCTTAAAAACAGAACTTTGCCTGTTATTGAAATTAAAACCGCTCGCCGGTTTTATGATTATGACGCCAAATACAATGATGATAACACCCAGTTTCTTTTCGATACCATACAGGATACCCGGCTTCTGGCCAAAATTAACGATGTTGCGATTAAAAGTTTCAATGCACTTGGCTGCAGAGATTTTGGCAGGGTCGATATAATCCTCAGCGAAGATAATGTGCCCTATGTTATTGAGATAAACACCATCCCCGGCTTTACAACGCATTCGCTTTTGCCCAAGGCCGCAGCCAAAGCGGGCATTGATATGTCTCAATTGTGCCTGAAAATAATCAATTCTGCGCTCGAAAGAGCCGATAAGTAAAAAGATAGGGTTCAGTGTGGCCAAAAGAAATAAAAAATCCTGGTTCAACTCGAAAAAATCGCTCACTAAAGCGGAAAAGAAGCAGCGTTCTCACGCCGTGCGTAACACTATTATAATTTTTGCATTTATTGCGGTATTCGTAGCCGTCGGCATAGGCTTTATATTCCTTGACAGATTCGTAAAAAGCAATCTTGCCCTTGATGCAAAAACTGTTCCTCTCCAATTGGTTAATTTCCCTGCATGGGCAGGCGACGAGCTTAAAGAAAGGATAGTTAATACAGCAGGCGACTCCCAGGACGATTTCAAAGTTACTGATACCGCAGCTATGAGAATCGGCGAAAACCTCCGTAATTTCGCCTGGCTTTATGATGTCCAGGTGCAGGTAAGTAATGAGGTTATATCTGTCAGTGCAAAATACAGAAAACCTGTCGCCCTGATAATAGAGCTGGCCCAAAAGTTTTTTATCGATTCTGAATTTATTATTCTCGATTATGTTCCGCTGAGTAAACTGTCGATTATCGAAATTACAGGTGTACATTCTTATGAGCTCAATATGCGTTCTGTCGGCACAAAATGGCAAAAGGACGAAATTGCCGCTGCTATTGAGCTTATCGAGCTTCTAACGAAAATGGACGACCATGTCACACCGGCCAAACCGCTGCTTGCCGAGTTAAAATCAATCGATATGAGCAATTTCAACGGCAGGCGAAGTCGCACTCAGCCGCACATTGTCTTTTACGCCAAGGACGGCACCGAAATTAAATGGGGAGCGCAGAAAGGTCAATCGCAAAGATACCTCGAGGCAAAAGATGAGGAAAAACTAACCTTGCTTTATAATACTTTTGAACAACTTGGCACAGTCCAGCTAAAAGCCGCCCACAAAGCAAGCTTTATCGACCTGACCCAGCCCCAGTCACTGCCCTAATCATTCTACGCTGTTATTCTTCCTTCATATACGGATAGCGGAAATCTCTTGGCGGCAGGAATGTCTCTTTAATTGCTCGCGGCGAGACCCATCGCTCCAGGTTGAGCCAACTGCCGGCCTTATCGTTTGTTCCCGATGCCCGCGTACCGCCGAACGGCTGCTGTGACACTACCGCGCCGGTAGGCTTATCGTTGACGTAGAAATTACCTGCCGCATGACGCAGGGCGTCCATCGCCTTGACTATCGCGCTGCGGTCTAAAGCGAATATCGAACCTGTCAGCGCGTAAGGAGAAGTCTGGTCGCAAACTTCCAGCGTCTGCTCATATTCGCCTTCAGGATAAACATATATAGTAACCACCGGCCCGAAAATTTCTTCGGCCATCAGTTTGGACTTGGCATCCTTGCTTACGACAATAGTAGGCTCGACGAAATATCCTTTCGAGCCGTCACTTTTGCCGCCGGCTATAATTTCCATATCAGGCGAGTTCTTCGCAAATTCAATGTATTCGGTAATATTCTCGAAGGAGTTTTTGTCGATAACCGCGCCCATAAAGGTTGTAAAGTCCGTCACATCGCACATTTTAATCTGGCTGGTCATATCCAGCATCCGCTCTTTAATCTTAGGCCACAGTGAATCCGGCACATACATTCGCGATGCCGCCGAGCATTTCTGTCCCTGGTATTCGAACGCGCCCCGAACCGCTGCAGTCGCAACCGCATCGACATCAGAGCTTGCGTGGACGAATATAAAATTCTTTCCGCCGGTCTCACCGACTATTCGTGGATAAGAGACGTACTTGCGGATATCCGAGCCGATTGCCAGCCAGATAGTCGAAAATACGTATGTGCTTCCGGTAAAATGGATTCCGCCTAATCGGACGTCATTAAGAGCCGGTGGCCCCACGACAGGCCCTGCCCCCGGCACCATATTGATAACCCCCGGCGGCATACCGGCCTCTTCTAATATCTTCATTATAAAATACGCCGGCAATACTGCCGCCGACGCCGGCTTCCAAACCACCGTATTACCCATCAGCGCAGGTGCCGTCGGAAGATTACCCGCGATGGACGTAAAGTTGAACGGCGATATCGCTAATACATACCCATCCAAAGGCCGATGCTCCATATAATTCAGTATGCTCGGTGAAGACAT